>SIBB01000011.1 GCA_009695395.1 Pedosphaera sp.
CTCGGGAGCATACGTGTGGTCTTGTTTTCTGCCCAACCGATGATGTGACTTGCACGATTGAGAATAGGAATATCGAGCCCCGTGATGCAGCAAGAGTTTTGGTAATTCTTCAAAATCATCTTACGGAATGCAGCCTGGCCTATACGCGTCTTTGCTGCTCGAATGAGATCCTGTCCGTCTTTAGATTCAGGATCATAAACATAGTCATCCGGTAATTCAGGATCGATGTCTAACTTGGTAGCAAGTCCCGCTTCATCACCCACGTGTGAATCATAAATCTTTAAGAGTTTATCGACGAAACCTTGTTGTGGCATGAAACGGATCAACTCACTCAGCGCAGCAGCGCAGTAGCCATCGCGGAGATAACTCACAGGAATACCATCTGCGTACCAAGGGCTCGATGAGTTCTTCTGCTCTACCAATACAAGTGCGCGTAGATCAGACAACCTAGCGAACGATTGAACCGACCAGATATTTATACAATCACTGAAGCCGTATGATTCAATCTCAAGCATTTGCCGCAACCAATCCAACGCCTTCAGGTAAGAACTCGCCTTACCACTCCCGCCAACATTCTCCACGTTGAGATAGGTTTCAAAATCAGACTTAACCATAATTGTTCACGACTGATAGGAATTTGCTTTCTGGACGCTCCGCGGCTCACTTCTTCCCCACCAATTCCAACACCGCCGCCGTCATCGCGGTCACGCCGGTCTTGAGCGTGGGCTCGGGGACGGGGGCGAACTTGCTGGAGTGCAGCGAGGGCAACGTCTTGCCGGTCTTGATGCTCTCGGTGACGGATTCCTTCGTGATGGTGCCGAGCCAGAAGATGCAGATGGGAATCTTCGGCTCGACGCGGCCGAACAAGCCGAAGTCTTCCGCGCCCATCACGGGCTTCTTCGCGACGATGTTGCCGTCGCCGACTGAGCGACCAATCGCGCCCATGATGCGCTTGGTGAGCGCGGGGTCGTTGTAGGTGGACTTCGCGCCTTCGTCGGAAACTTCCACAGTGGGCATCAGCTTCTCGGGAACACCGGCGGCGAGTGCCTGACCACGCACGATGCGCTTGAGCGCGGCGATGGAGTTTTCCCGCACTTCATCCGAGTAGCTGCGGAGCGTGAGTTGGAGGCGGACTTCGTCGGGGATGATGTTGTGCTTGGTGCCGCCGTGGATGGAGCCGACGGTGACGACGGCTGGCTCGGTGGGCGAAGTCTCGCGGCTCACGATGGTCTGGAGGCCGAGGATGATTTGCGCGGAGAGGACGATGGGGTCCTTGGCCGTGTGCGGCCAAGCACCATGTCCGCTGACGCCGCGCACGAGGATGTCCACGGTGTCGGCGTTCGCGAGCGCGAAGCCCTCGGTGTGGCCGACGGTGCCGGCGGGTAAATCGCTCGCGGCGTGCAACGCGAGGCAGAAATCGGGCCGCGGGAAGCGCGTGTAAAGTCCTTCGGCCAGCATCTTCTTCGCGCCGCCGACGCGCTCTTCCGCCGGTTGGCCGATGAAGACGAGGGTGCCGCTCCACTTCTCACGCAACGTCGCCAACACGCGCGCGGTGCCGATGAAGGAGGTCATGTGGATGTCGTGCGCGCAGGCGTGCATGGTGGGCACGTCGTTGCCTTTGTCGTCCTTCGTGCGGGCCTTGCTGGCGTAGGGCAGACCGGTTTCCTCCAGCACGGGCAAGCCGTCGAGGTCGGTGCGGACGAGAATGGTGGGGCCGGGGCCGTTCTTGAGCACGCCCACGACGCCGTGGCCACCGACCTTCGTGGTCACGTCGAAGCCGGCTTGCTTCAACTCATCGGCTACGCGCGCGGCGGTCTTCACTTCTTGGTAGGAGATTTCCGGATTGGCGTGGAGATGCTGATAGAGCGCGAGGAGGCGCGGGTACTCGGCATCCACGCG
Source organism: Pedosphaera sp. (assembly GCA_009695395.1). Taxonomy (GTDB): domain Bacteria; phylum Verrucomicrobiota; class Verrucomicrobiia; order Limisphaerales; family SXTU01; genus SXTU01. The sequence continues at coordinate 1,900 of SIBB01000011.1, forward strand.
GGCGCGGACGGCGGGTTGGGCGTCAGCGGCCGAGATGTGCAAGGCTGCGGCAAACGAGGCCGCGATGAGGATCGAGAGAGGTTTCATGGCTGGATGAATTACTGCGGAGCGTAAGAAAGCGGGAAGGCAAACGCAAGCGACGGAGCAGAGGCGCGATGTCAGGAGGACGCAGATCGCAATCGATAGGAATTTGCTTTCTGGACACTCCGCGGTTCAGGCGAACCCTTCGGAGTTTCCGGGTGGAGAATAGCTGCATTCCAAATCAACCCAGCACCGTCCCGGGTGTCCTTCAAACCGGGCAAGCCCAGAGGTAAATTCAATGAGTTCGTCATGGTGCACTTGGCTTGGGATGAGGGCACCCTCCTTTCATTCTTCCAGCTTCCATGATCTGCAAACCCTCTGGGCTCAATTTTGGAAACCATTGTTCCTCCTCCGCTGCACTGACCAGAATCCCCCTGCCTTCTCTCCAACGCAAAACCAATACCCATTTGTCCGCTGCCCCGTTTCAGTTCCGCCTCGACTTCCCGCTTTACCTCGGGAGTTAACTTTTCCAAAAAGGCAATGAAATTTGTCGGATTTGAACCCCTATCACAGGTGAAAACATGAGCCCGAACGCCGGTTCCAGGGCCAGACTTCGTGTCAATCGGCGCCACGCTCAGATCGGAAGCCGGGAACAACTGATGCGTTTTCAAGTTGTAAAACCAGAGGTCCCCCTTCGGCCGCTTATTGGCGTTAAGACCCCGCTGGATAAGGAAGGCGACCGATGCAGCAATGCCCAACACGGCCATGGTCATCGCCAGTTTTGGCCAACGATTGAGAAGGTCACTCATTATTCAAGCAGCTAGGGTAGAATCGCGTTCGGTGGTAAATATTGGCAGAAACGTTCCCACCAATCGAAACTGATTGCATCGTTTGAACCTACCCCTCTGGTGGTACGAGCAATGATTTGGGCAGGGTCGCTATACCACGCCGCATGGCCATCCGCGTAGCTCACATTGTACCCAGTCTTGTGGCCAAAGTCTCCATACCACAGCACATAAAAATCCGAACTGAGCGCGCTCATCTTCAATTCCGTCAGCGAGTAAAGCTTGGTGAAATCTGGGACGTTCATATACACGTAGGAATTGTTGATGCCATTGCCGCCGCCAGTCGTATGCACCGGAAAGTTCTTTTCCCATCCATACAGGCCGTCATAAGTTATATCTTGCATGTTCCCTGTTCCTTGGTTTTTCATGGAAGGACAGTAAAAGATCTTGGGTTCACGGATATACTGTGGGTAGAGTTTGCCCAACTCGGCCAGATTTTCCACGGCTTCGGCGTAGTTTGCTGGCAATAGATTCCAAGGCGAGAGCTGGTAGCAAAACCCCGCCCGGAGGGGCACCTTATCAGTATAATCGCCCGCATAAAGGGTAACCCCAAGGGCCTGCTGCTTTAAATTGTTCAGGCATTGGGTCCGCCTTGCTTTCTCTTTGGCCTTGGCCAGTGCTGGCAGCAGCATCGAGGCCAGGATGGCGATGATCGCGATGACGACGAGGAGTTCGATGAGTGTGAACGCGGCGCGGGCGCGCCAGTCGCAGGGCGGGCGAGGGGTGTTGATGGCTGGGTTATAGCGCAGACCGAACGCCGCTGGCAAGCGGCGAGACACAGCCCGTTTTGCTGGATGCCGAAAAGCGGTCTGTGCTCCGACTCAGTCGGAGACTCCTCACGTCGGCTCCTACGCGAAGAGGGCGCGGGCGGCGGCGAGGTCGCGGGTGATTTGGGACTGGAGCGCCACGTCGCGGAGAATGCGTCGCTCATCCTTCGTGACAGGGGCGGCATCTACTGCTACGATTTCCCGAAGCCATGAAACAGTCCCTCAAACCTAGTGGCCTGTTCCCGCTGACATTTCTGCTCGTCGTCGCCACGCCCCTCGGCTTGGGGGCCGCAGCGGTCAACCCGGATTTTGAGAAGGACATCCGCCCCTTCCTCGCGCAGCACTGCACCAAGTGCCACGGCGAAAAGAAGCAGGCGGGCAAGCTCGCGTTGCATCAACTCGATGGCTCGCTCTCGTCGGAGAAGGCGCGTGAAACCTGGGCGCGCGTGTCGGAGAAGCTCTGGCTCGGTGAGATGCCGCCGGAAGGCGAACCGCGGCCGAGTCCGCATGCGAGCGGGCGCGTGGTGAACTGGCTCTCGGCGGAGTTCGCGCGCGCGGGACACAAGCTGACGCCGCCGCCGGCGCTTGAATTACCCGGCGGTGGTAATCGCGTGAGTCACGAAGAGCTCTTCGCTGCGAAGGCCGGTGCGGGTGTGCGACCGCCAGCTACGGCGGCACGGCTCTGGCGCGTCAGCCCGCAGATTTACGAGGAACTGCTGCGCGGCGAGTTGGGCAAGAACGCGCGCGGCGTCACGCAGCCTTTCGCTGCGCTCACGGGCGAGGGCTTCAAGGATTTCGCCGGCGCATTCACCGTGGACGAGCCGACGACCGGTCTGCTGTTGCGCAATGCCGATGCCATCGTCGCCTCTCTGACGCGCTTCAGCTACGAAGACGGGAAGTTTAAGGCGGCCGGCAACACGCCGCGCGAACTCGTCTCGCTCATGGACACGAACGCGCCGCCGACCGACGTGCAGCTCCGCGCGGGCATCGAGCGACAGTTCAAGTTCGTCCTGCGCCGGGAGCCGACGGAGGCGGAGCGCACGCGCTTCGTCGCCTTCATGCGGAAGAATATCACTGACGCCGGGCAGGTCACGGGCGTGCGCGCCGCGCTGGCCGCTGTGCTGTTGTTGCCCGAGGCCATCTACCGCAGCGAGCTCGGTGCTGGAGAACCGGACGCGCACGGGCGGCGGATGCTCGCACCACACGAGCTGGTCGCTGCGTTGAGCTTCGCGCTCACGGACCGTCCGCCGGACCGCACGCTCCAGACTGCGTTGGACAAAGGCCAGTTCGCTGCGTCACGCGAGTCCGCCGAGCGTGAGGTGCGCCGGATGCTCGCGGATGACTCGCTTGCGAAGCCGCGCATCCTGCGTTTCTTTCGCGAGTTCTTCGGCTATCAGATCGCGACCGAGGTTTTCAAAGACGACAAGGACAACAAAGACCACGAGGCGCGCGTGCTGGTCGAGGACACCGACCGGCTCGTGCTGCACATTCTCGCCACGGACAAGGACGTGCTGCGCGAACTCCTGACCACCTCCAAGAGTTTCGTTTCCTACAAAACCGCTGCCGAACAAAAGAAGAAGCGCGCCGAAGCGCTGGCCAAGTTCGAGGCCGAAAAGGCGCAGAACCCGGAGAAGTTCAAGAACAAGACCTTCAGTCCGCAAGGCCGGGAAGTCTTCCGCTCTTATGGTCTCGACGACTATCCCGACCAGCAGCCGGTGAATCTTCCCGCCGGCCAGCGCGCGGGCATTCTCACGCAGCCGAGCTGGCTCGTGGCCTTCTCGATGAACTTCGACAACCACCCCATCACGCGCGGCAAATGGGTGCGCGAACGTCTCCTTGGCGGCATCGTGCCGGACCTGCCCATCACCGTTGACGCCCAGCTTCCGAACGCGCCCGAACAAACCCTGCGGCAGCGCCTCGACGTGACGAAGGCGGAGTATTGCTGGCAGTGCCATCAACGCATGAACCCGCTGGGGCTGCCCTTCGAGCTATTCGACCACTTTGGCCGCTTCCGTAGCAGCGAGCGCGTGCAGGACAAGGAAGCGACCGCCGCAAACGTGGACAGCAAGGGCAAGTCGCGCGGCCCCGTGTTTAAGGAAGCGCCGCTCGACACGCGCGGCGTGTTGGCGTTGACCAGCGACGCGCGGATTGACGGTGAAGTCGCCGATCCGCTGGCCTTGATTCAGAAACTCGCCGGCAGCGCGCGCGTGCGGCAGGTGTTCGTGCGCCACGCCTTCCGCTACTGGATGGGCCGAAATGAAACACTCGCTGACGCGCCCGTGCTTCAAGCCGCCGACCGCGCGTATGCGGAGAGTGACGGGAGTTTCAAGGCTTTGCTCGTCAGCCTGCTCACCAGCGATAGTTTTCTATATCGAGTGAATATCGGCAAACCTTCCGCCTCAAATGAAGTGTTAAAGAACCACCGGCCATGACAACGAATCCCAATACGAGTTTTCTCACCCGACGCTCCTTTCTCCATGGCACGACGCTCGGTGCCGGTGCCGCGTTGCTCGCGCCGATGCTTCAGCGCCTCGAAGCCGAATCCACCGGTGCGCCCGCGCCGCGCCGCTTCGTTTTTGTCATCGAGGGCAACGGCGTGAACCCCGAGCAGGTGCAGCCAAAGACCATCACGCGCAAACGCGACGGCCAAAGCCAGAATTCCGCCGACGGCCTCGTCGACTTGCCGCTCGCCGAACACGAACTGCCCCGCGCGTTGGAGCCGCTGGCGGAATTCAAGGATCGCCTCACCATCATCCAAGGACTCTCCGGCCGCGTCTGCGGCGGCGGGCACTCGAACAACTTCGGCGCGCTCGGCTGCTACTCGTCGAAGAAAAACGCGGCGGGCGAGACCATTGATTGCGCTCTGGCGAAGGCCGTGCCGTCGCTCTTCCCGCGCGTTGGACTGGGCATCTCGGACCGCGCCGAGCACAGCATCATTTACAACATCTCTGCGTGGGGACCAGAAAAGGCCGCACCCATCCAATGCCGGCCTGACCTCGCTTACAACGAACTCTTCGGCAGCGTGGCGCAAGGCGCGGGCCGCGAGGATTTCGCCGCGCGCGGCAACCTGCTCGACTTCATGGTGGACGACGTGAAGCGCCTCGAGCGCACTCTGCCGGCCGCGGAGCGCGAGCGCTTGGGCAGCTACCTCGGCGCGTTCGAGTCCATGAAGGATCGGCACAGTCGGCTCAACGAAATTCAAAACACGCTGCGCGCGAAGGCTCCGGTGGTCACCGACAAGTTCCGCTCCGAAGTTGAGACCGACCGCCTCGACGCGGGCTTCGACATCGGCGCCGCTGCGTTGATCGGCGGACTGACGAACGTTCTCGTGCTGGCGAGCGGCTGCGGCGATCCGTTCTTCAGCGTGCGTTTTCACGGACTCGGCATCCCCTTGGACAAACACAGCATCGGCCACGGCAAGGAACACAACGGCCGGCCGTGGGACGAGCTGGCCACCACCATCCGCCGATTCCACTTCGAGCAAATGGCGCGGCTCGCGAAGAAGCTTCAGGCCGTCCCCGAAGGTCGCGGCACAATGCTGGATAACACCGTCATCGTGTATCTGAGCGACGGCGCCGAAGGCCATCACTCGCGCTGCTGGGAATGGCCGATGGTCGTGCTGGGCAACTGCGGCGGCAGGCTCAAGACCGCTGGGCGCTTCCTCAACTTTCCCCGCTACGGCCACGCCGCGCACCGCACCACGGCGAACTTCTACCTCACGCTGCTCGCAGCCGCCGGCGTCCGCCGCGACACCTTCGGCCTGAGCGATCCGAACTTGAAAGACTTGAAACTCAAAGGGCCGCTGCCAGAGTTACTAGCGTAGTCGGCATGCCAGAACCCACTCGCCCGATTGCTGCCTTTGAAACCGCCAACCGGCACTTCTACCACGCTGCTGTCGCTTTTCGCTTTCCTCCTCGCCGTTGCCCCTGCATCCGCCGTTGAACTGCCCCCGTGGCCGCAGGCGAACGGCCCCTTCGGCAATTTCAACCCGCGCCAATACGGCGTGAAGCTCGTGGATGACCTCGCGCAGGCGAAGCAGATTTGGATGAGCGAATTCAGCGACCTCGGATTCGCCAAGGGCAGCAGCTCGGGTTTTGTAAATCATCTCGCGGACGACACCACGCATCCCGGCACCGCCTCGGGGCTGATCGTGGCCGAGGGGAAAGTGTTCGCCAGTTCGTTCCGTCCGCGGGGCGATGTCTGGCCGCAGAACATGCCGCACTTCAAGGCCGACAAAGTGCGCGCTCTTTTTGATGACCCGAAAAAGGCCGGGGCCATCCGCCGCAACTCGGCACTCGATGCGGATGACTTGACCGTGGCCATTGATTTGAAAACCGGCAAGACCGTGTGGACAGCGGTCGAGGAAAGCAAAGGCTTCAATCGTTACGCTGGCAAACGCCTTCAGTTCCACGGCACGCCGGTCTATTTCGATGGCCGTGTTTTCAGCCTCGGCACGCTGGGCAGCGTTTACTGCTACGACGCCGCCACGGGGAAAAAGTTGTGGGAGGAGAGCCAGAGCGCCTTGGTGAAATCCGCCACGGCGCTCAAGGAAAAGCTACTGCAAACGCGCAACGACCTGCCCGATGGCGGCGGCATGGGCGCGTCGCCGGTCGTCGCGGGCGGAGTGCTCATCGTGCCTGAGTTCGACACCGAGCATCCCGACATCAGCCTGCGCGGCCTCGAGGTCGCGACGGGCAAGACGCTGTGGACCGTGCCCGCCTGCACCAGCCGTTTCGCCACGCCCGCCGTGTGGACGCACGGCGAAAAACAGTATGTCCTCGTCGCCACGGTGAAGGGCGCGCTGCGGCTCATTGATCCAAAAGACGGCAAGGTGCGGTGGACGGTCGCGGGCTTGGAGCCGGTGTATTACCCGCTCGCACCCTCGGCGACGCACGTCTGCGTGAACGTGAAATCGGCGACGGACACGGCGAAGAAAGCGGGCCAGTCGTGGGGCCGCATCGCCGCGTTCAAACTCTCGCCAGACAAAGCGGAGCAGGCGTGGGCGGCACCCGACAAGGCGGAGTATTGGTTCGAGAATCACATGGACATCTGCGCGATGCGCCGCGTGCTCATCCGCGATGGCCGCGTGTATTACTTCACGCAGGGTCGCACGTTGGATCCGGCGAAGTCGTCCTCGTTCCTGAGCATCTTCAAGGAGGACACGGGCGTAGTGCTCTACACCAGCAAGCCCGGCGAGTTCGGCCACGCGTCGGTCGAGCAGCCGCAGAACAGCATCCTGGGCCAGTTCTGGCTCGTCGAGGACCGCATCCTGAACATCCCCGACGCCGCGCACAGCGACCGCTCGACGATGCAGTGGCTCACGGCCGACCCGAAGGACATCCGCCGCATCGGTGCGCGCTGGAAGCCGCCGCATCAAAACACCACCGCCTACGAAGTCTTCATCGAGCTACCCTACGTGGACGGCCGGTTCCTGATGCGGAACTGGCAAGGCCAGATCGTGTGCTACGACTTGCGCGCAGCGGGGAAATGAACATGAACTTCCATCACCGCCAGTTCACGCCCAGCCGGATGGGTTTCGTGGCCTTCGTGGTGTGTCTCACCTGCCTTTGGCCGGACGCGCTGCTGGCCGCCGCGCGCAAGCAGCCGAACATCGTCGTCATCCTCGCGGACGACCTCGGCTACGGCGACCTCGGTTGCTTCGGCCAGAAGACGCTGGCGACGCCGCGGCTCGACGCGATGGCGGCGGAGGGCATCCGGTTCACGCAGTTCTACGCAGGCAGTGCGGTCTGCGCGCCGTCGCGCTGCGTGTTGCTGACCGGTAAGCACGCGGGGCGCGCGGTGGTGCGCGGTAACTCACTCGCCCCGGTAATGCTCCAACCCGGCCAGGCCACGATGGCGTCCGTGCTCAAGGCGGCGGGCTACGCGACCGGCTGCATCGGCAAGTGGGGTGTCGGCACGCCGGATAACCTGACCAACCCCAACGACGTGGGCTTCGACCACTTCTTCGGCTACGTGAACATGTGGCACGCGCACAATTTCTACCCGGAGTTCCTCATTCGGAATGGCCAGGTGGTGCCGCTCAAGAACGAAGTCGGTGCGGACTGGAAGCAGTGGCAGGACCCCAAGCTGCCGCAGGCCGGGCGCGGGGTGGCGGTGAAACGGGTGGAGTATGCGCCGGACCTGTTCCTCGACGATGCGCTGCGCTTCATTCGCGCGCATCAGAAGCAGCCGTTCTTTCTCTACCTCGCGCTGAACACGCCGCACGCGAACAACGAGGCGGGTCCCCGCGGCATGGAGGTGCCGGAGCTCGGCGAGTTCGCGGCGAAGGACTGGCCGGAGCCGGAGAAGGGCTTCGCGGCCATGCTCCGCAATCTGGACCGCGACACGGGGCGGGCGCTCGACCTGCTCAAAGAGTTGAAGCTGGCCGCGGACACGCTGGTGATCTTCACTTCCGACAACGGGCCGCATCAGGAGGGCGGGCACAAGGCGGACTTCTTCGACTCGAACGGCCGGTATCGCGGTATCAAGCGCGACCTCGCCGAGGGCGGCATCCGCGTGCCGATGATTGCGTGGTGGCCGGGGACCATCCCGGCGGGCGGCGAGAACGATCGCCAGTGGTATGTCGGCGACCTGCTGGCGACCGCCGCCGAGTTGGCCGGAGTGAAGCCGCCGGATGGTCTCGACAGCGACAGCCTCGTGCCTGCGCTCCACGGGCAGGTCGAGAAGGACCAGTGGAAACGCAAGAGCCGACTTTACTGGGAGACCTACGAAGGGGCCTCGGCTCAGGCCGTGCGCTTCGGCAAGTGGAAGGCGATTCGCTCGCCGATGTTCACCGGCGAGCTGGAATTGTATGACCTGTCGAATGATTTCGAGGAGAAGCGCAGTTATACCGCCCGCCGCCCGGACCTGGCCCGTCACGCCGCCAATCTCTTGAACGAGTCGCACCGGCCGGATGCCAACTGGCGGGTCGCCCCGGCGGCAAAGCAACCGAACCCGCCCGCCGCACCGGCCATTCCCGGCAAATGAAACTACCGCGACTCGTGCTTCAGAATGACGGGCGCCGGGCTCGTAGTTCGACATTCCAATGTCGAGCCACCCTCGCCGCCATCCTCGCGCTGCTGCTGTGCGCGCCGGCTATCCGCGCGGCGGAGCCGCTGGTCTTGCGCGGGCACGAGCGGTGGGTGGCGGCAGTGCAGTTCAGCCCGGATGGCAAACGACTCGTGTCCGGGGGCGAAGATGAATCGGTGAAAGTCTGGGACGCGCGGACGGGCACGCTGCTGTGGTCGGTGCGCGAGAACGGTTCGGCGGTGACGGCGGTCGCATTCAGCCCGGACGGCAAGCGCGTGGTCGCGGGTCGCTGGGATGGCTTCCTGAAGGTGCGAACCGCACAGGATGGCCGACTGCTCACCACGCTGCGCGGGCACGCGGAGAATATCACGGCGGTGGTGTTCAGACCGGATGGCAAACGCATCGCGTCGGGCAGCGGGGATGACACGTTGAAAATCTGGGACGCCGAGAGCGGCAAGGAATCGCGCCAACTCGAGGCGGGCAACGAATACGACGTGACGGCCGTGGCGTTCAGCCCAGACGGGAAACGCCTCGCGTCGGGCGATGGCGAAAACCGCGTGCGGGTTTGGGACGCTCGCAGCGGGGAGGAATTGCTGAAGTTGGAGGGGCACAGCGCGGCGATTGCCGCCGTGGTCTGGAGCGGCGATGGCCGGCGCATTATCTCGGGCAGTTGGGACCGCTCGCTCCGCGTCTGGGAAGCGGCGAACGGGAAAGCCGTGGCGACGCTGCCGGGGCACACCGATGAAGTCACCAGCGTGGTGTTCAGCGCGGATGGCTCGCGTCTCGCCTCCGGCAGCGCGGATGACACGGTGCGGGTCTGGGATGGCCGCACGTATCAGCCGCTGCTCACACTGCGCGCGGGTTTGGAAAAGGTGACGGCGGTCGCCCTCAGCCCCGACGGGAAACGCGTCGCCGCCAGTGGCAAAGGCGGGTTGAAGATTTGGGAGCTGCCGGGTAAACATTGAGTCCGACACCATGAACTTGAACCGCTTCATCGCCTGGCTTGGTCTGTTCGCGCCGTTCACCGCGGCGGCGGCGGAGAGCGCGGAGTTTGGCAAGGTCGTGCGGCCGTTCTTGCAGCAGCATTGCTTCGCCTGTCACGGGCCGGAGAAACAGAAGGCGGGCATTCGTTACGACCAGCTCACGGGGTTCCAGGCGGACGCGCGGAACCTGTGGACGATGGTCCACGAAAAAATCGCGACGCGCGAAATGCCGCCGGAAGACCGCTCGCAACCCACCGCTGCGGAGCGCGGCCGGATTCTCTCCTGGATTCAAAACGAGCAGCGCGCCCACCGCGCCGGAGCCACGCGACGGCTCAATCGCCGCGAGCTTTCCGCCGCCTTGCAGGACGTGACGGGCCTCGCGGTGGATTACGCCTACAGCCTGCCGGAGGATGGCCGGGTCGCGGGCTTCGACACGGGCGTGGACGGCTTGCAGGACACGGCGGACTCGGTCGCGCAGATGATGGAGATTGCCCGGCGCGCAGTGGACGGCGTGCGGTTCCTGGAGCCGGCGGCGGGCAAGGTCTTGAGCGCCGACCTGCGCGCGGCCAAGGACCCGCGCAAGACCCTCGATGACTGGAAGAACGATGGCGTGCTAGGGAAGGTGCGCGGCGTCAACCAACCTGGCGCGGGGCTGCTGCTCGAACCTGAATGGCTCGGCGACCGCGGCGGGTTGACGCTCCAGGTGCCGCCGCCGCCCAACCGGCATGGCGTGCTGCGCTTGAAGCTCGTGGTCTCGGTGATGAAGGGAAATTTTCCCAGACTCCCCAACCCACGCCTGTGGGTGCGCATCGGCGGCACCACACTCGCGCAGCAGGAAATCACGGCCACGCTCGACCAATCGCAGGAACTGGTCTTCGAGGCGCAGGTGGACGAACTCGTGGTGGGCCGAGACGGAATCGAGGTCGTGCTCCAAAACGTCGTGGAGGTGCCCTACGCGGTGGCGGGGTTCGAGAACGAGGACCGCAGCAAGCCCGAGGAGAAAATCCCCGGTGGCACCGGGTTGTTCCGTCCGCTCATTGACCGGAAGCAAAAGCTCGCGCCCGAGCAACAGCCCTTTCCTTTCATCGCCCTGCAACGCATCGAGGTGAACGCCCACCACGTCGCCGCGTGGCCGCCGGCGGATTGGAACAGCGCTGCCGGTGAAATCACCGACACGCCCGCCAGCGCGCGTCGGCTGCTCGGGCTGTGGACCGAGCGAGCGTGGCGGCGTCCGGTGAAGGACGCGGAGTTGCAGCCGTTCCTCGATCTCTACGGGAAGTTCCGCGGCCAGGGCGCGGCGTTCGACCCCGCGCTGCGCGCCGCCTTCCGGTCCGTGCTGCTCAGTGCGCCGTTCCGCTATCTCGCCGCGCCCACGGATGCGGACCCGGTGGTCGCCCGGCACGCGGTGGCGTCGCGGCTGAGTTTCATGCTCACCGGTGCGCCGCCGGACGCGGAATTGCGCCGTCTGGCCGCCGCCGGCCGGCTGCGTGAGACTGCCATTCTCGACGCGCAAACGGACCGCCTGCTGGCCAACCCGCGCAGCGTGGCCTTCGTGCGGCCCTTCGTAACGCAATGGCTCGTGATGGACCAGCCCATCACACTCGCGATGGACCACATCCAGAAGCAGGACTTCCGCTTCGGCCGCCATCTCAAGGGCTCGATGCAGGAGGAAACCATCGCCTACGTCGCGCAATTGCTGGCGGGCAACCGACCGGCGCGCGAGCTGATTCGCAGCGACTGGACGATGATGAACGACATCCTCGCCATCCACTACGGCTACCCCGCACTCGCGGGCGGGCAGTTGCGCAAGGTGACGCTGCGCCCGGATGACCCGCGCGGTGGCGGCATTCTCGGCCACGCGGGCATTCAGTCTATGCTGTGCTGGATGGGGGAGAACTGGGTGATTTACCGCGGGGCCTGGACGCTGCGCCACATCCTCAACGCGCCGCCGCCGCCGCCGCCGCTGGACGTGCCGGAGCTGAATCCCGCCGACGGCAAGAACCAAGGCAAGCCGTTCCGTGAACTGCTCCAGCAGCATCAGGCGGACGTGCGGTGTTCGGTCTGCCACAAGACGATGGATCCGATGGGATTTGCCTTTCAGAACTTCGACCTCAGCGGCCGCTGGCGCGCGGTGGAACACGAGCGTTACGAGCGCTCGGAAATTGACGGCAAGATTGCGTGGCTCGGCAAGGGCAAGACGCGCCCCGTGGACGCCGTGGGCCAGTTGCCGCGCGGCGAGGCGTTCCGCAGTTTCGCCGAGTGCAAGGAACTCATCGTGGGGAAATACACGGATGATTTCGTCCTCGGCCTGCTGAAGAATCTGCTCGTCTATGCCACCGGCCGCGAAGCCGACGTGGATGCCCGGGCGGAACTCCGCGCCCTGATGAAACAGCAGTCGCCCGACGGCTACCGGCTGCGCGAACTGGTCAAGGCCACCATCCGCTCGCGGGCGTTCCTTGAGCCATGAGCTACTCTCACGCGTCCTCCTATTGCCCGAACCTGAATAATCCAGCCACCCCAAATCACCGACCATGAACTACAAGACCAATCCCATCACCCGGCGCACCGCGTTGCGCGGCCTCGGTGCGATGCTCGCGCTGCCCTATCTCGACATCATGGGCCACCGCACGCTCGCCGCTGTCACCAGCAAGCCCGAGCCCGCGCGGCTCGCGTGCTTCTATATCCCCGGGGCCATTAACCAATACAACTGGTTCCCCGAGGACACGGGCTTCAACTACACCCTCGCCCCCTCGCACCGCCCGCTGGCGCATCTCCGCGACCAGTTCTCCGTGCTCACCAGCCTGTCGCATATCCAGGGGCGCATCAGCGGCCACGAGCATCCCTACAACTGGCTCACCGGCACCAACATCAAAATCACGCCCGGCACCATCACCAACACCATCTCGCTGGACCAGGTCGCCGCCCGGCACGGCGGCCCGACTTACGTGCCGTCGCTGGCGCTGTCGTTCGAGGATGGCGTGGGCACGCGCACCCTTTCCCGCAACGCGATGGGCGCGGACATCGCCGCGACCGCCAGCTACCGCACTGTTTTCGAGCGTCTCTTCCCGCCCGCGGATCCCGGCCAAATCCAGGACGCCCAGTCCCGCCTCGCGCAGGACCGCAGCATCCTCGACACCGCGATGGGCGACGTGAAGCGCTTCCAATCTCGCCTCGGCACCAGCGACCGCCAGCGCGTGGAGCAGTATCTCGACTCCATCCGTGACGTGGAGAAACGCCTCACCGAAAAAGGCAAAATCATCGCGCAAGGTCGCCCGAAATTCGATGAAGCCAGCGTGCGCCTGCAACCGCAGGGCAAGAGCCGCATGCAGGAACACATCGAGCTGATGATGGACCTCATCGCGCTGGCCTTTCAGACCGACATGACCCGCGTGGTCACGCACAGCCTCGGCGGCGAAGGCGGGCCGAACTACGACGATTACAAGGATTGGGCCAAAGCCGCCGGCGCGCAGCTTCGCGGCGCGCATGATTTCCATCACAAAGGCTCCGGCGGGCGCGGGGTCGACAATCCCGACATGAAAGTCATCGGCCTGCGCGACGCCATGTTCTGCGCCAGCCTCGCGCGCCTCATGGACAAGCTGAAGGCCATCCCCGCCCGCGACGGCACGTTGCTCGACCACACCGTGCTGCTCCTCGGCGGCTCGCAAATCAGCAGCCACTCCGGCGGCAGCTTCCCGATGCTCCTGGCCGGCGGCCGCCAGCTCGGCTTCAAGCACGGCCAGCACCTCAAGTGGAAGGGCAACACCAAGCCCGCCTCGGACCTCTACCTCACCATCCTCCAGCAGATGGGCTGCCCGGTGAAGTCGTTCAAGGAAAGCACCGGCCCCATCACGGACTTGCTGGCGTGAGTCCTAATTCGTCAGACAAAGCCCTGCCGCCTCGGCTCCAATCATACCGCCCTGCATGAACCACCCCCTGCGCCTTCTCATCCTCCTCGCGCTGTTGCTGGGCGTGCCCCAAGCGCGCGCGGCGGAAAACTTCCCGCCGGGCTGACTGCCCGTTGCGCGTCTCGACAGCAAACCCACTTGGAGCGCCGTTCGCGAAAACAAGGAGCGCATCCAGCTTTATCTCCCTCACGGCGACAAACCCGTGCGCGGCGTCTTCGTCTGTTTCGTGTTCCACAGCGGCGACCCGCGGGAGTTGGCCGACCTTTGGAACTTCGCACTCGTCACCGTGCCGTGGCCGTTCGAGTTCGACCTCGGCCACAACGACAAGCGCAACGGCCGTTTCCAGCTCGGCCATCCCGTCGGCGACATGGGCCGGCTGCTCCGCTATCTCGACCACGCCGCGAAGGAAATCAAGCACCCCGAACTTGCCACCGCACCGCTCGTCGGTTGGCTCGGCCAAAACGGCTCGTTCCTGTGCGCCGACCTTTTCAAACGCGCGCCCGAGCGCGTCCTCGCCTGGAGCGATTCCTTTCCCAACACGCTGCGGAAATTCCCTGAACTCACGCGCAATGTCCCCTTCGCCTTCGCCTGGGAAATCCCGAAGAACGAACTGCGCGCCGGCCAGCGCATTTACAAGAACGACGCCGACGCGCCCGCCGACTTGAGCTGCCGCGCGACCACCTATGGCTTCGAGCACGGCATCTACTCGAAGTACAATTTCTTCATGGCGTATCTCGACCGCTGCATCGCCGCCCGGCTGCCGGCGGATTTGCCGCCGCCGGGTCAGCCCGTGAAACTGAAACCCGTCACGCGCGAACAAGGCTGGGCGGGCGACTTCGACTCGGTCAGCGGCTGGAATCCCATCGCGCCCGCCGGCGACGACCAGCTCAAGGCCGCGAAGTATCCCGTCTGGTTTCCCGACGAATACGCCGCGTGGTCGTGGCGCTCCTATCACTCGGCCTGCGTGGACGTTGAAATCACAGGCCCAAAACTCACCTACCAGAAACGCGACGGCAAATGGGGCGGCCCCGATTGCGGCCTTGGTTACGGCGGCCCGCTCGCTGCCAAAGACCGCCACACCTTCTCCGCCAAAATCACCGGCGACTACGCGAAGGTCGAATTCCACGACGGCCACCGCATCCTCGGCGAAGCCAAAGCCGCGCCCTGGCAACTCCCCGACGTGACGCTCGAACCCGGACTGCGCGTACTCTTCGCCGTGGGTGTCAAAGCCGACGGTTCGCGCGCCGCCAGTCGGCCCGCATTTGTCATCGTGCAATGAAGCCAGCTTGAGGGGCGCCTTGCTATTGGCCAGAAACTCTTGCGACGCTCTCCGCAGCAATTCATGAAACACCTTGCCCTGCTGGCAGCGTTGCTCGCGGCGTTGTCCTTTGCCCCGCGCGTTTCCGCCCAGCCCGCCGGCGTCTGTCTCGGACTGCCATTGCTCGAATCATTTGCCACGGCGGCTGACGCGGCGAGGTTGCTGGCCGCGCCGTATTCGCCTCTATGCATTCCACGGCGATGATCTGCGCTGCATCGCCTGCAACCGCTCACGGCGCGATGGAGAAAGGGATCCGCAGAACGGGCGCGCTCGGGCGCTTCAACGGCGGCCGTGAGAGATCGACTTCGAAAGGGCGGATAAACGAGTTGCCCGCGAGATCTTCCATCAGGACAGCGACAGCGAGGCTGTGATCCTCCGCGCGCCACGGCTCATCCGGCGTGAAAGTCCACGTGCGCTCGCCGCGACCGACCTTGATCGCACCGGCGACAGTCGTGCCGTCGGCGCGCTCGATGCGGAGCTTGCTGTGCAGCAACGCCCAGTCCAGCGGTTCGTCGAAACGCACGAGCAACGGGTCACGGAACTTCGCGCGCGGCAGTAGGAACTGCCAGCGGTCGAGACTCGGCTGCGCGCGGTCGGGCGTGTCGGCGGCGAAGCTTTTCACGGAATCGTTGCCCAGCGGCGTGCCGCGCGCGGTGGGCCATTTGCCGGAGATGACGAGCGTGTAACGGCCGGCTTCGCGCAGCACGGGGCCGAATTCCACGTTCAGGTTCACACCGGTTTTCTGTCGGCCGGGATGCAGCCAAAGCGTGAGCCGCAGGCCATCGGCCGACCACAGCTCCGTCTCGCGGAACGGCTCGAGCACCTCTCGCCCGCGCGCGTCCAGCAGCCGGCAATGATCGAGAAAAATCCCCTCGCGCATCGGCTCGGGGAAGACGAGGTAGAACTTCAGATGATTCGCCGGCAACGTCTCGGCGGTCGGATAAATCGCCACTGGCGCGACGCCCACCTGCTTCGGCGGCGTGCTGATGCAACCCATCCACGCCGCGAGACCGCAGGCCAACAGAGACGGCAGCGGCGAACGCGCGGCGAGCCTCACGGCAGCGCGGCCAGTTCGAGATCGAGCCGGTCGCCGTTCTCGCGCAGCACGACCATCTCGGTGTCGCTCAACTTATCTACCTGCACCGCGCCGAAGAGCGCGTCGAGGATTTCGATGCCGTCGGGTCCGGACTTGGTGGCGGTGTTGCGGCGCGCGGCCTTCTCGTTGACCTGCGCGGCGTCAGTGCGCAGCACGTAATCGAGCGAGACGCGCACGCCCCAGTACTTCGACGGACCGAAGAGATTCTTTTGAAAACGCAGCGTGTTCGCCACCACCCAACGCTTGCCGTCGCGCTGGTAGGTGAAGAGGTCGATCGGCCGGTTGCCCGAGCCGAGTTCCACCACGCTCGTGCCGCGCACGTTCTGGCCGGTGGCAATCTCGTCCACCGGGAACTTCGCAATCGGGGTGCAGGCGAACGCGCCGACGACGTAGTGTTTGCCGCCTTCCACGAGCGGGAAGAAACTCTGGATCGGCGCCTTCGTCTCCCACTTGCCGTGCGCGATGTGGAAGGTCTCCGCGCTGATGACCTTGCCTGACTGCTGGTGCGCGAGCGGCAGCGGCAGCGTGAAAATCTTGCTGGAGAACTCCTCGTTGCTCTGGCCGGTGACGAGCACCCGGTCGCCAGCGAAAGCGAGATCGGAGATGTTGCGGATGCTGCCGGTCTCCTTCGCGGGCAACGGCACGCGCACGTGGGCGAGCTTCGCGGTGTCGAACGCGCTGGCCTTCCCCTCGGCGTCAATCACCACGATTGCCGCGCTCTTCGCCGTGCCGTGCACGATGGAGAAATACACTTTGCCACTGGCGGGGTTCACCGCCATGTCCACGATCTGCACACTGGCGACGGGCGTGTTCAACGTGGCGGCGACCAGCGCGGGCACATTGTTCACGCGGTTGGCGAGGCGCTTCAACGGGCCGGTGTCGCCCGTGTCGATCGCGAGAATGGAAGCTGTGCGCGGCTCGGCCACGAGCAGCAGACCGTCCGGACCGAAGGCGAGCGAGCTGGCGGAACCGAGCACGAGGCCGGACTTCTGGGCCTCCTTGAAAAACTGTTCAGCGGCGGACTTGCCGGCGGCGTGTGCGTTGTGGGCAACGAGTGTCAGCGCGAGCAGCGCGATGGTGATGGAGCGAAGAGTTTTCATGGCGTCAGCGGTTACGTTGTTTCGGAAACGGGATGACCGTAACAGACCGGCGCTCCCTGGCAATGGACTTGTTTGGACGAAGTGCCGATCACGAAAACCGGTCTTCGGTCCACGGATCGGCGGTGTTCGAGTAGCCGCGCAGTTCCCAGAAGCCGAGCAGGTCGCGGTCGAGGAAGATGATTTCCTTCACCCACTTCGCGCCTTTCCAAGCGTAACGTTTCGGGAGGATCACGCGCGCGGGACCGCCGTGTTCCGCCGCCAGCGGTTGGCCATTCCACGAATGCGCCACGAGCACGTCGTCGTCGAGGCAGGCTTCAATCGGGTTGTTCGTGGAGTAATTATCGTGGCTCTTGAAGAAGACGTGCGTGGCCGAGGGCTTCGGTTTCACAAGGTCGGCGAGAGTGAAGAACGCCACGCCGGTGAACGGCATGTCGAACTGGCTCCAGGTGGTGACGCAGTGGAAGTCGCTCGTGTCGGTGAACTGCGGCAGTGCCATGAACTGCGCCCAGTCGAGTGTGACGGGGTTCTCGACGTGGCCGCGGATTTCGAGCCGCCACTGGTCGAGCGGCACCGCCGGTTTCACGCCGAGATCGAGCACGGGGAAATTGTGCACCTGCCGCTGGCCGGCGGGCAGACGGCCTTCCGAACGGATGTGCGGCTTCGCTTTGCCGGCCATCTTCGCCGCCCAGCGGGCTTTCGCCGCGATGTAGTTCTCGTTCACGGAATCAATGTAGCCGCGGAAGAAGAGGGTCGGAAGGCGCAAAATGCGCGGGCCCGCGCGTTACTTTTTCACTTCACACGCACGACGTCGCCAGCCTGCAGCAGCGTGTCCGCACCGGCCTTGATCGTTTGCGCGCCGCGGATGATCTCGATCATCTTCGTGGCGAGCGCGACCTGCGCGGACTGTCCCGCGCCGGCGAGTGTGAGGCCGCTGGTCCACGGCACTTGTTTGCTCGCGCCGGTGGCGACGTCGATGACCGTCACCACGCTTTTCGTCGCGGCGCCGGAGAGAACATCGAGCGACGTGTTCACGGCGGTTTTCGCTGTGGCGCCAACGACGTTGCCCGTCACTTCCACGACGGTGATGGCGGCTTTTCCCGCGACGCCGGCGGTGGTGGAAATGGTGGCTCCGACAAGTTTGCCGCCGAAGGAAACGCTCTTGGTGGCGACGGTCGTGCAGCCGCTGCAAGCAGCCAGCAACAACACGAGTGAGAGCGTGTCCCTCATGCGACGGGTGCGTGGGCGTAGGTCAGATCACCGCGCGGGGTGATGCCCCAGCGCTGGGCGACCGCTTCGAGGTCGTCGTTCATCGGCCACTGATCGGGCGTTGGCTCGGCGGTGTAATCGGGGTTGCCGCCTTTGAGATGCATGCAGCCTTTGTTGTCGCCGATGCGGCTGAGGATCTCTCGCTCTTCTTCGGTGAGTCGGAGGTCCGGCAGCGAAGCCAGCTCGTCAATCTTCGACTCGATCGGTTTGGATTTCTCGCCGACTTCCTGGATGAGAGTGGGGATGACGCTCTTCACGGCGGGCTGGCTGAGTGTCCACAGGCAGGAAAGTTGGAGCATCGTGAGACCCCGCTTCTCGGCGATGGCGCGCATCTGTTCCATCTTCGCGTTGCCCGCTTCGACCCAGCCGGCGGGGCGAAAGGTCCGATGATCGCCGTAACCAAACGTGTGGCCGGGCTTCACGTCGTCGTGGAAAACGCCGCCGTAATCCACGACGCGCGCGATGAGTTTCACGCCGAACTTCTCCGCCGCCGGCAGCACGTAACCGCCCGGCCACGGCTCCATCGGGCTGAGGATGATCATCGCCTCTTCCAC
>SIBB01000012.1 GCA_009695395.1 Pedosphaera sp.
ATCGTGGACTACACCGAGGAGGAGAAGCCGGAGCGGAAGAGCAATCCAGGCCGGCTCATCGGCAGCGGCACCTTCGCCATCCAAGGCCACGACCCCGGCAGCGTGATTCACTACAAGAACATCTTCGTGAAGCCGCTGCCGTGAGCCGGTGGGCAGCATTACTCCGCACAGAACTGTAATTGCTGGCGGGCTAGCCTTTTGACAGGCTGCGGAAAACCGCATGGCCCACGTCTCCGACTTCCTCACGCCGGCCGAGTTGCAGAAGGTCGCGAACCTGCAGGTCGTCGCGCGGCTGGTGGTCGAGGGCTTTTTCTCCGGCCTGCACAAGTCGCCGCACAAGGGTTTTAGCGTCGAGTTCGCCCAACACCGGCAGTATGTGCAAGGCGACGAAATCCGCCGGCTCGACTGGAAGGTCTTCGGCAAGACCGACCGTTACTACATCCGCGAATACGAGGAGGAAACCAACCTCCGCGCCACGCTCCTGCTCGACCTCAGCGGCTCCATGAGCTACGCGGGCGCGGGCGGCGCGTCGAAGGCCGACTACGCCATCCGGCTCGCCGCCGCGCTCGCCTACCTCATGCTCCAGCAGCGCGACAGCGTGGGCCTCGTCACCTTCGACGCCAAAATCCGCCGCTACATCCCGCCGCGCTCCAGCGTCCCGCACCTGCGCGTGTTGCTCGACGAACTCCAGTCCGCCAAGCCCGGCGGCGAGACCGCGCTCGGCAACGTCTTCCACGACCTCGTCCCGCGCATCCAGCGACGCGGCCTGCTCATCGTCCTCTCCGACTGCTTCGGCGACTCGAAGGAATTACTGAAGGCTCTCGCGCACTTCCGCCACGCCCGCCACGAGATTCTCATCTTCCAAGTCCTCGATCGCGACGAACTGGAGTTCCCCTTCACCCACTGGACGCGCTTCGAGTCGCTGGAGAACACCGGCGCGCACCGGATGATTGACCCCGCCCAATTCCGCGCCGCCTACCTCGACAACTTGAAGAAGTTTCAGGACGAGCTGACCCAAGGCTGCCACCGCCACCACATTGACCTCGTGCCGATGGTGACGGACCAACCCTACGCCGACGCGCTGGCGCAATACTTGACGAGGAGGCTGGCCCGCAGATGACCTTCCTCAACCTCCTCCTCCTCGGCGGCATGGCGGCGGCGGCGATTCCGGTGCTGTTGCACTTCTTCAACCGCTCGCGTCCGCGCGTCGTGCAATGGGGCGCGATGCACCTGCTCGACGCCGCGTTCCAAGCGCACACGCGACGGATCAAGTTCGAGCAACTCCTCCTGCTCCTCGTGCGCTGCCTCATCCCCGTGCTGCTCGCGCTGTGCATGGCGCGGCCCGTCCTCACCGGGATGCGCGCGCTGCTCGGCGGCGCGAAGACCTCGCTCGTCATCCTGCTCGACGACTCCTACTCCATGTCCGCCGGCGCGGTCGCGGCCTCGAACTTCGCCCAAGCCAAGGAAGCCGCCGCGAAGCTCATCGAACAGGCCGGTTCGGGATCCGATGTCGCGGTCGTGCTCATGGGCGGCACGCCGCGGCAACTGCTCGAAGCCCCGACGCTCGACACCGTCCGCGTGACGAAGGCGCTAGCGCAGCTCGAAGCCAACTTCGGCGCGGCGAACTTCCATGAGTCGCTCGAACTCGCCGCCAACGTCGCCGCGCAGATGCAGCACGGGCTGAAGGAATTCGTCGTCCTCAGCGACTTCCAGAAAGCCAGCTTCAGCGACGGCGAGGCAGCGGCGCGCGGTCGCGCCTTGCAGACCTTGAAGCGCCTGCCCGTCCCGCCGCGTGTCACGTTCCTGCACGTCGGCACCGAGTCGCGCGACAACGTCGCCGTCGAGTCGCTCGACCTGCCCAAGCTCGCGCTCGGCGTCAACCAACCGCTCCAAGTCCGCGCCACGCTCCGCAACTTCGGCGAGCACGCGTGGCCCGACCTGCGCGTCTTCTTCTACGCGGACGGCCGCGAGCGCGGCGCGCAGCAGATGGCCCTCGCGCCCGGCGAGCAGCGACAAGTGCTCTTCACACACGCCTTCGACACCGCCGGCTTCCACACGCTCGAAGTCAACGCGGACGCCGACGCGCTCAAGGCCGACAACTCCCTCGCCGCCGTCGTCACGGTCTGGGAAAAACTTCCGGCCCTCCTGGTCAACGGCGACCCCAGCCCCGAGCCGCTCAAGGGCGAGACCGATTATCTCGACATCGCACTCTCGCCCGCGCTGAAAGCCGCGACCGGTGGCAGTGACCTCATCCTCACGCGCGTCATCGCGCCCGGCGACCTCACGCCCGATGCGCTCTCAAAGTCCCGCGTCGTCGTGCTCGCGAACGTCCGCCAGCTCGCCGACTCGCAAGTCGCCGCGCTCGCCAGCTTTGTCGCCAGTGGCGGCGGCCTGCTCGTCTTCCCCGGCAACCGCATCAACACAGACTGGTATCACCGCACGCTCCGGCCCGCCGGGCTGCTGCCGCTGCCCTTCACCGCGCTCGCCGGCGGACTCGAGGACGGCAAGCCGCGCGCGAAGATTGTCGTCCAGCCCTTCACCCACCCGGCGATGGAACTCTTCAACGACGCGCGCAACGGCAACCTCGCCGACGCCGAGCTGAAGCTCTGGTTCCAGCTCGGCACGCGCCAGGAGCAAGCCGACCCCGGCCTCGCCATCCTCGCGCAACTCAGCAACGCCGACCCGTTCCTCGTGGAGAAAAAGAACGGCGAAGGCCGCATCCTTCAATGCGCCGTCCCCTGCGACGCCGACTGGGGCAACCTGCCCGTGCGCCCGGTCTTCGTGCCGCTAATGCAGCGGCTTGTGATTTACCTCGCCTCGCAAGCGCAGCCGCCGCGCAACGTCGAGGTCGGCAAGCCGCTCGCCGCGTTCGTCTCTCGCACGCACGTCGGGCGTAAGGCTCATTTCACGGGGCCGGACGGCGTGCGGCACGACGCGGCTATTACCGGACGCGGCGCGCTGGGCTACGTCGAGTTCGCGAAGACCAGCCGCCCCGGCACCTACACGCTCGCCGCGCCAGACGGCGGCGCGACGCCCTTTGTCGTCAGCACCGCGCGCGCGGAGTCGGACCTCCGCCAGCTCACCGAGCCGGAGCGCAAGACGCTGGCAAATTCGCTCGGAGCCACGCTGCTCGCCTCCGTCGGGGACTACCAGCAGATGGACAAAGACCGCCGCTTCGGCCGCGAAGTGTGGAAGCCACTGCTCTGGGGCGTGCTGGCGCTGTGCTTTGGCGAGCTATTCCTCGTGCAGTGGTTCACGCGGCGCAAAGGAGCGAAGCCGTGACTGACCTGCGCTTCATCGGGGACTGGCGGTTGTGGGGCGGCGTTGTCGTCGGCCTCGGGTTGGCGGTTGCGGCGTGGCTGCTTTACTGGCGCGAGACACGGACGCGGGCGGGCGCGGTGCGGTGGATGTTGCCGGCGTTGCGGGCGCTGGCGGTGCTGCTGCTCGTGCTGATGCTCACGGGGCCGGTGCTGCGGCATCGCAACACCATCGGCGAGGTCGCGCGCATCCTGCTCTTCGTGGACGCCTCGGCGAGCATGGGCCTCACGGACCAGGAGATGGATCTGCCGCGCAAGCTCTTCATCGCGCAGCAGCTCGGCTGGCTCGCGACGAACAAGTTCGACCCCGACCTCCGCGCCGCCGCCGCCGCGCTGGCCAACGCGCAGGAGACCGCCGCGCGCGCGAAACCAAACCTCCCCGCGCCGCAGTTTCACGAGTTCGTCCGCGGCTTCGCCACGAACACGGCGAACGCCACGGAGTCACTCGGCAAGGTTGGCGGCGCGACGTGGCCCCAAATCGCCGGGCAGGTCGGCAAGCTGAACACGGAACTCGCCGTGCCATCGCGCAAGCTCGCGGACACCGCTGTAGGCAGCGATCCGAACGTCACCGAGCGCGAGTTGGCGAAGCTCTCCGCCATCGCCGCGCGCTTCGAGGCGGAGTTGTGGACGGCGTTCACCAACCACGTCCTCGCCGTCGCGGCGAAGCGCGACGCGGACATTCTTGCGGCTATCCAGAAGTTCGACACGCAGACGCGCTGGCAGCGGCTGGAGACAGTGTTGCTCGGCAGTTCGGAGGGCGTCGCGAAGAAGCTGGCGGCGCAGCACAACTTGGAAGTCATCGCGCTCGCGGGCCGCAAGGCGGAGCCGGTCTGGTTGCCCGGTGAGCGCAAGCGCGGCGACGCGCCGAAGCCGCCGCAGGCCTTCACGCTGGCGGCGACGAACCTGAACACGGATTTGTCCGAGCCGGTGAAGACTCGCGCGCTGGCGCTGCGCGAAGGCGAGCGCACGGCGGTGATTCTCCTCAGCGACGGCCAGCACAATGCAGGTGAGTCGCCCGCCGACTTGGCGAAACTTCTCGGCGCGCGCGGCGTGCCGGTTTTCCCCGTCGGCATCGGGATGCAGCAGCGCCCGCCGGACCTCGCGGTGCTCGCGGTCAAAGGCCCCGACACCGTGGCGGAGGACGGACGCGTGCGCGGCTCGGTGGAGCTGAAGGATGACATGCAAGCAGGCGCGGCGTTCACGCTGCGCGTCGCACACGGCGAGCGTGTGGTGTGGGAAAAGGAGTTGACCACGGACGGCAAGCACCTGCGCACGGTGGAGTTTGATTTCCCGGTGAAGGAGTTGGTCGCGGACGAGCTGAAGCGCCAGGACAAGGACTTGCGGTTCGCCAGTCTGCCGCTGCATTTCACGGCGCGCGCGACGGTGCTCGACGGTGAGAAGGACAAGTCGAACAACACGGGCGGGCTGTGGGTGAACGCGACGACGCAGCGGCCCAAGGTGCTGCTGCTCGATGGGCGTCCGCGCTGGGAGTTCCGCTACCTGCGCAACCTGCTGGAGCGCGACGACCGCTGGGAGGTCAACGCGCTGCTCGCGGGGGCGGGCGGCGAGCAGAAGTTCTGGCCGCGCGGCAAGCTCATCGGGCAGTTCCCTGCCGACCGCGAGACGCTGTTCACCTACAACCTGATTATCTTCGGCGACCTGCCGGCGAACCAGCTTCGCGCACCCGAACTGGAGTGGGTTCGCGACTTCGTCGGGCAGCGCGGCGGTGGGGTTATCTTCGTGGATGGAAGGCAGGAGCGGCTGTCGTCATTGCAGCAGTCGCCGCTCGCGCCGTTGTTTCCCGTGAGCTTCGAGGGAAGGCCTGTTGACGGTGTGCCGATGAACTTTCAGCTTAAAGCCACGGGCAGTTCGCTCACGCCGCTCATGCTCACGAGCGACCCGCTGGAGAACGCGCGGCTGTGGTGGTTCCTGCCGTCGCCGCACTGGCTCGCGCCCGCGCGCGCGCTGCCCGGCGCGGAGACATGGCTGGAGGCCGTGACCGGTGAGACGCGCCACGCGGCCGCCGTCTTCCGCCGCTACGGCGCGGGCAAGGCACTCTACCTCGCGTTCGACGAGTCGTGGCGCTGGCGCTACAAGGTGGGCGACCTCTACCACCAGAAGTTCTGGAACCAGGCGGCGAAGTTCGTGATGGAGTCGCCCTTCGCCGTGCAGGACAAGTTCGTCTCGCTGGACAGCGGCGCGTTGAACTACGAGCCGGGCGCGACCGCCGAAATCCGCACGCGCATCCTCGACGCGCAGGGCCGGGCGATGCCGCGCGCGAAGGCCGAGGCGTGGCTCATGCGCGAGGGCCGCAAGGTCGCCACCGTCGCGCTCACCGCCGACGAGAACGAGACGGGCATCTGCCGTGGCCGCACCGCGCCGCTCACCGATGGCGATTACGAAGTCCGCGTGCGCGTCGAGGGCCTGCCGGACGCGGATATGAAAGCCCGCACCGGTTTTGCCGTCCGCCGCACCGCGACGGGCGAGTTGGCCGAGTTGAACTGCAACGAGCCGTTGCTGCGCGAACTCGCGGCGAACTCTGGCGGCCGCTACTTCCGCGAGGAGGAACTCGGCGTGCTGCTGGAACGGCTACGGCCTTTGAGCGAAGGCCGCGTGGTCGAGACCGAGACGGTGCTGTGGCAAAGCTGGTGGTGGTTCGGCGGGGTCATCCTGCTGCTGGCGCTGGAGTGGGCTTTACGCAAGCGGGCGGGGATGATGTGAGCCTTGGAGTTCTTGGTTGCATGATACTCCGCGCACCGTTCCGCACGGGCGCGTGAATTGCCCACTTGTAAGCGCGGAGGGCTTGGACTATGACATTCATAATGAAACTCCACCCCGTGCGAACGGCGGCGTTTACCTTGATTGAACTGCTGGTGGTTATTGCCATCATCGCCATTCTCGCCGGGTTGCTGCTGCCCGCGCTGGCCCACGCGAAGGCCAAGGGCGTGCAGACGAAATGCCTTAACAACCTCAGGCAGGTCAGCCTCTCGCTGCGGCTTTACGGGGACGACTTCGACGAGAAGCTGCCCGGCCAGAACACGGTGCCTGGCCGCACGGACATCTGGTGGGCCTACAAGCTCGTCTCCATGCGCTACATGGGCATCAACAACACCACGGGCTCGCCGAACGACACGGTCTATCACTGCCCGGCGGACGGCGGCTGGAAGACCGGCCCGGCGGTTTACCAGATTCCGCACAAGAACAATCCGGTGCTAGATTACAACAGCTACGTGTTCAACGGCATTTATAGCAGTGCCGCTGGCAGCCTCGCCGACAAGCGTTTTTCCCAATGCCTCAACCCGGTGCGCAACCTCTTCACCGGCGAGTGGACCATCCACCGCGCGTGGGAATGGCACAGCCGGAACGCCCAGGAGGTCGCGCGCGACAAGGCTGTGGCACAGGTCGGCTTCGTGGACGGTCACGCTGCCGGCATCAAGCTGAACTATCAGGCACCGAACCCACCGTATCTCTACAACCCCACGAACAGCGGCGAGTTCGAATACAACTGGGACGGCGGACGCTGACTTACATCCACGAATCCATGCGCTACATTTCACGACTGCTCGTTCTCACCGCGATGCTCTTGACCGTCGCGTGCGATCGGAAGGGCAAGACCTCCGGCCCGCCTGCCGCGCCCGGCGGGGTTCCTCCCGCGAAGGCGCAGACCGTCGGTGGCGCGCTCGATCTGAACGTCATCAACATGGCGGCCACACGCTTCATCGTGGACCTCAACCGTCCGCCGAAGGACATCGCGGAGCTGGTGAAAGAGAATTACCTCGCCGCCTCGCCCGCGCTGCCTGTCGGCCAGCGCCTCGTGCTCGACCCGCAGACGAAGCAGTTCCGGATCGCCGGGCCGTAGAGCAGCCAAGTCGAGGAGGCAGGTTGCTTCCTTCGAGTCGCCGCACGCGGTCATCCTGCTGCTGGCGCTGGAGTGGGCGCTGTGCAAGCGTGATGTGAGCCGTGGAAGACCGTAGGCGTCGGATGTCTCCGACAACCACGACGCGAGGTCCCATTTCTGAGCTTGGCGGCTACCAGAAGTCGGCGGTCCGAAGCGTTTCCAGCAGGCGCTCATCCGCAGCGGGGAATGAGTAGTTGCCCAGCGTTTTCCGAGTCACCCACGCCACGGATTGGCAGCCGATGGCGCGAGGTTTGGCGTCCGCCTCCGCCAGCGTGCAGCGGAAGAAGCGGAGGTGAACGGTCTTCTCCGGGTAGCGGTGGGTGATGCGCTCGATCTCTTCGTGAACGCACACAGCCACGCCCAGTTCCTCGTGCAACTCGCGACGGAGACAGTCCTCGAAACTCTCGCCCAGCTCGCGTTTGCCACCGGGGAATTCCCACAAGCCAGCGAGGTGCGCGCCCGCAAGCCGCTGGGTGATGAGGAGTTGGCCGGCGCGGAAGACGAGGCCGGCACTCACCTCGATGGAATTACGAATTGCGAATTGCGAATTGCGAATCGGCTCCGGATCGCCTGCCGGGTGCTCTGGCAAATTCGCCATTATCTCCCAACGCTCTTGTAAACCCATCCGCGCTTCTCCATCTCCGCTGGGTCGAACAGGTTTCGGCCGTCGAAGAGAATCGGGTGCGACATCGTGGGGCGGGCGCGGTCGAGGTCGAGTTGCTTGAACTCCGGCCACTCGGTGGCGATCACGATGGCGTCGCAGCCGAGGGCGATGTCGTTCATGTCCGCGACATAAGTGATGGTCGGTCCCGGCGGCAGGACGCTCTTGGCCTTCTCCATCGCTTGCGGGTCGAACACTCGGATGGATGCGCCTTCCTTGAGCAAGTGTTGGCAAAGGTCAATGGCCGGCGACATGCGCACGTCATCGGTGTTCTGCTTGAAGGCCAAGCCCAGCACGCCAATTTTCTTGTCCTTCAACACCCACAAAGTGTCCGTGAGCTTTTTGAGGAAGCGCTCCATCTGATCCGCGTTGATGCGCTGGACCTCCTTGAGCAACTGGAAATCGTAGCCAAGCTGATCGGCGATCTTGATGAACGCGCTGAGGTCCTTCGGGAAGCAGGAGCCGCCGAAGCCAAGCCCCGCGTTGAGGAAGCGCCGCCCGATGCGCGCGTCCATGCCCATCCCGTTCGCGACCTCCTCGACGTTCGCGCCGCTGGCCTCGCAGATGGTGGCGATGGCGTTGATGTAGGAAATCTTGAGCGCGAGGAATGAGTTCGCCGCGTGCTTGATCAGCTCGGCGGAGTTGATGTCCGTGATGATGATGGGCGCGTTGAAGGGCGCATACAGCTCACGCATCGCGGCGGCGGGCCGGGGTGAGCTCACCCCCACGACAATGCGGTCGGGCTTCATCAAGTCCTCGACGGCGAAGCCCTCGCGCAGGAACTCCGGGTTGCTCACCACATCGAAGTCCACCTTCGCCTTGCAGTAGCGTTTGATGGTCTCGGCCACCTTCTCACCGGTCTTCACCGGCACGGTGCTCTTGTCCACGATGATCTTGTAGCTCGTCATCGCGCCGGCGATGTCGCGGGCGACGCGCTCGATGTAGGACAAGTCCACCGAGCCATCCGGCTGCGGCGGGGTGGGCACGGCGATGAAGACGACATCGGACTTCTCCACGCCCTCGGCGGTGCTGCCGGTGAAGCTCAGGCGACCCGAGGCCACGTGCCGCTTCACCATCTCCTCCAAACCCGGCTCGTAAATGGGAATGCCCCCCGCGCGCAGCATCTCGACCTTCTTCAAGTCGTTGTCCACGCAGATGACGGTGTGGCCGACCTCGGCGAAGCAAGCGCCCGTGACGAGGCCAACGTAACCGGTGCCGATGATAGTGAGTTTCATGCGGTAGAATTTCAGGCTCCGCTCACCCGCCCCACATGACCGAGGTTACTTCTTGGCGGGCGCGTTGGTGGCAGGGACTACGAGAGCCGTGGCGGCGGCCGCTGCCACCGGGACTCCGAGGGCGAGCTGCGGATGGCGGCGCACCAGCTGCTCGCGGCGCATCTCCGCCTCCATGCGCCATACGGAGACGGGCTTGGCGCGGAGCACCTCGTCGTAAAGCTTGATCGCCTGATCGGGCTGCTTCTTCTGCTCATGCAGCAGGCCAAGGGCGAGCCGGGCCGGGTGCGCCTCGGGCGATGTGCTGTGCTGGGCCAGCACTTGCTGATAGGTGGCGATGGACTTGTCCGTCTCGCTGACGGCCTCCTGACATGCGGCTACACCCAGCAAGGCGGCGGCGGCGGCGGATCCGGTGGCGTTGGCGGCGAGATACTTCTCAAAATGCGCCTTCGCCTCGGGAAACTTGCCCTCGGTGAAAAGCCGGTCGGCCCCGAAGAGCAGTGCGCGGTCAGCGGCTTTCGTGCCGGCGTGCTGCTCGGCGACCTTGAGGTAATCCGCCGCGAGCGGTTGCGGTTGCTTGCCAGTGCGGTCAGCGGGTTTGTTCAGCGCGGCAAGCGCGGCGTTGGCCGAAGCCTCCTGACCGGCGCGGACGTGGCTGTAGGTGAAGGCGGCGAGCCAGACCGCGAGCGCGGCGGCTCCGGCATAGACGAGGTGCAGCTTGTGGGTTTCAAGCCACGCCATCACTTCGATCTGCCAGGAGGAGGGTTGTGTTTCTTCAGGTTGCACAGATAAGGCCGCGCATCTTCCGAGCGAGTCAAAAAAACGCAAGCCCAAAGCTTCTCCCCGAACCAGCTCTAAACCGCATGCTGCCCCGCGCCATCATGCCCTTCGCCGTCGAGGTCGATGAGGATATCGCGTGGCTCGGCACCCTTGCTGGGGCCGACGTAGCCGCGCTCTTCGAGCACGTCCATGATGCGGGCGGCGCGGCCGTAGCCAATCTTCAGGCGACGTTGCAGGAGCGAGACGCTGGCCTTCTGCTCGCTGCGGATGACCTCAATGCATTGCTCGATGAGTTCCTCGTCCTCGCCCTCACCTTCCTCGGCATCGAAGGCTTGCGGCGTGGTGCCGGCCGCCTTTTGCAGGGCGTTGTGGATCTCTAGCTCGTAACTGGGCTTGCCTTGCTTGGCGATGAAGTCCACGCACTGGTTGATTTCCTCGTCGGTGATGAGCACGCCCTGCGCACGGATGAGCTTGGCGGATCCGGGCGGCAGATAGAGGAGGTCACCCTTGCCGAGTAGTTTGTCGGCGCCCTTAGTGTCGAGAATCGTTTTGGAATCCACCTGGCTGGCGACTTGGAAGGCGATGCGTGCAGGAATGTTCGACTTGATGACCCCTGTGATTACGTCCACGGAGGGGCGCTGTGTGGCGACGATGCAGTGAATGCCGGCGGCGCGCGCCATCTGCGTGATGCGCGCGATGCACATCTCCACGTCGGCGGGCGCGACGAGCATGAGGTCCGCCAGCTCGTCAATGATGCAGACGATGTAACTGAGCTTCTCGGGGATGATGATGTCCTCGTCCCGCGGGACGACAATCTCCTCGTCAATCTGCACGGCGAACCCGTCCGCACCGGCCTCGACCTTTTCCTTCTTCACGGACAGGGGCAGCTCCATCTCCACGGGGGGCAAGGGCTTGTCCTTGGGGCGGTCGTTGAAGGACTTGATGTTGCGCACACCGACGCGCGCGAAGATTTGGTAGCGCTTCTCCATCTCGTTGACCACCCAGCGCAGCGCGAGGATGACCTTCTTCGGGTCGGTGACGACGGGGACGACGAGGTGGGGCAGGGCGTTGTATTGCTGCAGCTCGACGACTTTCGGGTCAATCATCACGAAGCGGAGCTGGTCGGGGGAGAACTTGTAGAGCAGCGACGCGACGATGGAGTTGATGCAGACGGATTTACCGGAGCCAGTGCTGCCGGCGATGAGGATGTGCGGCATCTCGGCGAGGTCGGAGATGACGGGCACGCCATAGACGTCCTTGCCGAGCGCGAGCGGGATGCGGGCCTTGGAGTTCTTCCATTCGTCGGACTCGAGGAGGTCGCGCATGATGACCTTGGTCTTCACGCGGTTGGGGACTTCGATGCCGACGGAGGATTTGCCGGGGACGGGGGCAAGGATGTTGATGCGCTCAGCCTTGAGCGCGGCGGCGATGTTGTTGTTGAGCGCGGTGATCTTCTCCAGCTTCACGCCGGGCGCGGGATGCAACTCGTAACGCGTGATGGTCGGGCCTTTGGTGATGTCGCCGAGCGCCACCTCGATGTCGAACTGCGCGAGGGTGTTCTTCATCAACTGCGCGTTGGCCATCAGCTCCTCCTTGGTCTCCGTGGGCTTCAGCGTCATGTCCGCATGCTGGAGGAAGTCGAGCGGCGGGAGCTGGTAATTGCCGATGAGCGGCACGCTCGCCACGGTCATCGGCTTGTTTTTCTTGGGCTGCGGGCGCGGGCGCAGTCGCGGGCCCGATCCGCTGTTGTCGGTGATAGTGGGGGAGGGCTGGGCTGGGACAGGCTCGGCAACGGCGGCGGCCAGAGCATCGGCAACGTGAACGAGCGGTTCACCTTCGGCGATCGGCTCGGGAGCGGGCTGTTTCTCGACCTTGGCGGGTTTCTCCGGCTCGGATTTCTTGGTGAGTGCGCTCGTCTTGCCGAGAATGTCGGATGTCGTAGCGGCGGCGACTTCTTCGGCTTTGATGATGATGGCGTCCTCGCGCCGTGGTCTGGTTTTGCCAGCTTCGCCGGGGCTCCAGTCCTCAGCGGGATCCTCGGCTTTTTCCTTGCGCTTGGATTTGGCGGCGAGGTCAGCGTCACGGGGCGGCGGGATGCTCAGGTCGCGGATGAGGGGTGCGGGCAGGGGTTGCCCGTCCGCGCCGAGATCAGGGCCTGACTTGGCCGGGGCCGCCACCGGTTCGGCCTTGCCTAGCTTGGCCTTGTTGGCCTTCTCGACTTCACCTTGTAGACGCTTGGCTTCCTTCTCCAGTTCCCTCGCGCGCTGCGCCAACACGAGTTCCTCGGCGGTCATGTCGTCGGTGCTCACGGCGGTATCGCCGCCGCGCACGAAGAGGCCGCGCGCCCAATCGAGGAGCGTGAAGTTGGTGAGGTAATGAAGGCCGATGGCGTAGAGCGTGAGGTATACGAGCGTTGCGCCGACCGTGCCGAGGAAGTGCTTGAACAGATATTGGTTCAGCCACATCCCGAACCAGCCGCCTGCCGAGCCGGAGTTGATGGCGCTGACGATGCGCTCGAACGCGGCGCGCGGCAGGAGGTCGAACAAGCCGACGAGGCAGAGCAACAGCACGACGCACCAGGGCCAGCGGCGGCGCAGGTGTTGGGCAGGCTCCCAGAACGGAACCGTGCCCAGCAGCACCAGCAAGGGCGGCAGCAGATACGCCGCCGCGCCGAAGGCGACGAATGTCAGGAGAGCGAGCTTCGCGCCGACCCGTCCGACGAGATTGTGGATGTCCTGGTTCGGTTCGGCGGTGTTGAAGGCGACGTCGTTCTTGTCGAACGAGAACTGCGCCAGCAGCAGAAAAACGGCGGCGACCAGCAGCACGAGTCCGAGGATTCCACCTTCACCGCGCTCGGGCGGCGGCTCCTTTTCGTTCGCATTGTCTTTACGGGCCATGGGTGGAGACTAGAGAAGAGAGCCGGGAAAGGAAAAAGGAAAAACGTGGCGGAGCCGATCGGCCCGTCCTCTTGCTCGTAATACGGCTCCTCCCTAACTGCGGTATCAGACTGGAGGATCAGGATTATGAGCAGGTGTAGAACACTGTCGGCACATTGGACAGGCGGCCCTCGCTCCGCCTAATCTCCACGCCATGCGCATCGTCACCTCCACCGCCGCCATGCAACGCCTCGGCCTCCGCTGGCGGCGCGCTGGCACGCGTGTCGGCTTCGTGCCGACGATGGGCTATCTGCACGCTGGCCATCTCAGCCTCGTGCACCGCGCGCGCCGGCTCGTCGCCAAGCGCGGCATCGTCGTCGCGAGCATCTACGTGAACCCGACCCAGTTTGCGCCCACCGAGGACTTGTCCGCCTACCCGCGCGACTTGGACCGGGACACGCAGCTTTGTCGCAAGGCCGGTGTGGACGTGCTTTTCCTCCCCTCCGATGCCGAGATGTATTCGGGCCGCGATACCGGCGGCTACAGCACCTACGTCGTCGAGGAACAACTCTCGCAAGGCATGGAAGGCGGCGCGCGCCCGACACACTTTCGCGGCGTCACGACCATCGTCGCCAAGCTCTTCAACCTCGTGCTGCCAGACGTGGCCGTGTTCGGCGCGAAGGACTGGCAGCAGGCTGCCGTCGTCCGCCGCATGACGTGTGATTTAAGCTTTCCGATCAAGGTCGTCGTCGCGCCCACGCGCCGCGAGAAAGACGGCCTGGCGATGAGTTCGCGGAACAAATACCTCTCCGCCGAGGAGCGAGCGCAGGCGACCATCCTTTGTCGTGCGCTGAAGCTGGCGAAGAAAGTTGTCATCAGCTCGCGGACTCCAAATTACTCCGACGTTCTGAAGAAGGAACTCGCCGCGCTCATTGCCACGCAACCCGCCGCGCGACTCGATTATCTGGAGTTCTTCGACGGCGAGACACTGCAACCCGTCACCGCGGTCACGCGCGGCGCGCACATGGCGCTGGCAGTGTTCATCGGGCGGACCCGGCTGATTGACAACGCGGTGCTGAAGTGAGCCTGCGCCGCCGGCACGGCCTACTGCATCCGCTTCTCGACCTTCTCCAGCTTCTTGACGCGGCCCGCGATTTCCTTGTCGAGCGCCCTCATCAGCTTCTCAGACTTCTCGGGGTTTTCGGCGAGCTGCGTCAGCTTGCGCTCGTGCTTGCTCATCACGTAGTCACGCACCTTCCCGGGTGTCAGCGTGCGCGGGTCGGGCTTGCCGTGCTGGAAGACCTGGCCCGGTGGCGGGGTGGTGGGCTGGAAGTCATCGGGCAGTTGCGCCAGCAGCCACTCCCCCTGATCTTCGCGGCGGAATTGCATCTTGAGCGGAAGGCAAAGCTCGTGGTCGCCAATCTTCAAAGTGACGCGGTCGTGCTCGATGGCAGTGACTGTGTAGCTGCCGAGCTTGTCGCCCGTCTCCGCCGCCTTGCGATACGTGGTGCTGGTGCCGTCGAAAAATGCCACCGCTCCGCGCTCTGAACTCATCGTGCCGAGCAGCGCGAAGGCTTCAATCTTCGGGGGACGCGGCGGCTTCGGCGCTACCTCGACGGGTTGGGTCGAGCCTCTGCTCGTGTTGAAAACGTTCCGCTCCGTGATGACGGCGAAGGGCTTGAAGCCATCGTCAACCTTCGCGGACTTGCTCGGCGGCGGCTTGCCTGTCGCACCTTTGTTCGCCGCCGCTGCCGGGAGCGCTGCCAACAGAAGCAGCATTGCCCAAACACGGACGAGTGAGATGGCGTGGCGGAATTTCAAAGTTGGCGAATCAGCTTCAGCTTGTAACAGCTGCTGGACGGCTGCCGGAAACGAGAGGTTTCAACCAACTTCGGCCTTGCGCCACCACGCACCACGCCAATTGCATTCCAGCGCCACAAATGCTTACCCTTGAGCGATGAACGGATGGCTAAACTGGGTGCTCATTGGGCTGCTGTCCTGCGCCGCGAGTGCCTCGGCGGAGGAGCAGCCGGTAGCGGGCGCGGTGCGCGCGGTGGTCGGGAAGTTCTGCGTGGAGTGCCACGGTGCGGACGCTGCGAAGGGCGGGCTGAACTTGGAGAAAATTTTGCACGAGGACGTCAGCCGGCATTCGGACGCATGGGAGAAGGTCGTTCGTAAGTTGAACGCGCGCCATATGCCGCCCATCGGCAAGCCGAGGCCAGACGAGAAGTCTTACTCTGCCATCGTCTCGACACTCGAAACGACCCTCGACCGCGCGGCGGCGGCGAAGCCGAAACCCGGTCGCACGGACACCGTTCGGCGCCTTAACCGCACTGAGTATCAGAACGCCATCCGCGACCTGCTCGCGCTGGACATTGACGCGGCGGCGCTGCTGCCGGCGGACGAGGCGAGCCACGGCTTCGACAACGTCACTGTCGGCACGCTCTCGCCCATGCTGCTGGACCGCTACATCACGGCGGCACAGAAAATTGCGCGGCTCGCGGTGGGCGGCGTGCAGCGCGCTCCCGGTGGCGAAACGATTCGCGTGAAGCCCGACATCACGCAGGAGGAGCGAGTCGAAGGCCTGCCGCTCGGCACGCGCGGCGGGGCGCTCATCCGCCACACGTTTCCGCAGGACGGCGAATACGAGTTTCAACTCCGCCTCACGCGCGACCGCAACGAGGAAGTCGAAGGGTTGAAGGAGCCGCACGAGTTCCTGCTGTTGATCGACCGCGAGCAGATGAGGACCGCCATCGTCCGGCCGCCCGGTGCCAAAGGCCACGACCTCGTGGACGCGCATCTCAAGTTCCGCCTGCCGGTCAAGGCCGGCCCGCACGACTTGGGCGTGACCTTTCTGAAAAAACCCGCGTCGCTGCGCGAGACCGCGCGCCAGCCCTACACCGCGCAGTTTAACATGCACCGGCATCCGCGCAGTTCGCCGGCGCTTTATCAGGTGTCCATCACCGGCCCGTTCGGCGCGCACGGCCCTGGTAACACGCCCAGCCGCAGCCGCATCTTCATCGCGCAGCCCAAGTCGCCGGGCGAGGAAGAGACCTGCGCGAAGCAAATTCTCTCCACGCTGATGCGCCGGGCATACCGGCGTCCCGTGAACGACGCGGACCTGGCGCGACCGATGGAGTTCTTCCGCGACGGACGCAAGGAAGCGAACTTCGACACTGGAATCGAAGCCGCCTTGAGCGCCGTGTTGGTGAGTCGGGAATTTATTTTCCGCGTTGAGCAGGAGCCGGAGGGCCTTGCGGGCAAGTCGCCGTATCGCATCACCGATTTGGAACTAGCCTCGCGCCTGTCGTTCTTCCTGTGGAGCAGCGTTCCTGACGATGAACTGCTCGACGTCGCCGCACGCGGTCAACTCAACCAGCCCGACGTGCTCGCGAAGCAAACGCGCCGCATGCTCGCCGACCCTCGCTCGCTCTCGCTCGTCAGCAACTTCGCCAGCCAGTGGCTGCACCTGCGCAACCTCGACTCCATCACACCTGACGGCCGGCTCTTCCCGGACTTCGACGACAACCTGCGCCAGGCGATGCGCCGCGAGACGGAGCTGCTGTTCGAGGAAGTCCTGCGCGAGGACCGCAGCGTGCTGGACCTGCTGCGCACCGACCACACGTTCCTCAACGAACGGCTCGCGAAGCACTACGGCATCCCGAACATCTACGGCCCGCGCTTCCGCCGTGTCGCGCTCGCGCCCGAGTCTCCGCGCGGCGGGCTGCTGCGCCACGCGAGCGTGCTCACGGTCACGTCCTACGCCACGCGCACGTCGCCGGTGATTCGTGGGAACTGGATTCTCGGCACCCTGTTGGGCACGCCGCCGCCACCGCCACCACCGAACGTCCCCGCGTTGGAGGACAACGCCGTGTCCGCCAGCCTGCCGGTGCGCGAGCGTCTCGCCCAGCATCGCGCGAACGCGGCGTGCGCGAGCTGCCACGACTTGATGGACCCGGTCGGCTTCGCGCTGGAAAACTTCGACGCGCTCGGCCGTTGGCGCACGCTGGAGGAAGGAAAACCGGTGGACGCCTCGGGCGGTTTCCCCGATGGCGCGAAGTTCACCGGCGTCACCGGGTTGGAGCAGGCGTTGCTGAATCGGCCGGAGTTGTTCACCGGCACCCTCACCGAAAAGCTGCTCACCTTCGCGCTCGGTCGAGGCGTCGAGTCGTTCGATGCGCCGGCGGTGCGGCAGGTGGTGCGTGATGCAAAGGCTGACAACCACCGCTTCTCTGCTATCATTCTTGCCATCGTCAAAAGCACACCCTTCACCATGAGGCAATCCCCATGAGCACCTTCACCACCCGCCGCTCCCTCCCACGTCGCACCTTCCTGCGCGGCATGGGTGCCACTCTCGCCCTGCCGCTCCTCGACGCGATGGTCCCCGCCGCCACCGCCGCCGCGAAAACGCTCGCCACGCCCGTGCGCCGGCTTGGCTACGTCTTCATGCCGATGGGCGCGGACATCACGCGCTGGACGCCGCCGGGCGGCGACAAGCTCGACGAGTTGTCACCCATCCTCAGCTCGCTCGCGCCGGTGAAGCAGCACGTCAGCGTCGTCTCGAACCTCGAAATTAAAAACGCGTATCCCGGAACGCACGCGACCTCGAACGCCTCCTTCCTGAGCTGCGCGAAGGCCAAGCACACGGAGAGCACGGATTATTTCCTCGGCACGACGGTGGACCAGCTCGCCGCGCAGCAGCTCGGGCGCGACACGCAACTGCCCTCGCTGGAAATGGCGATGGACATGATGCAAACCGTCGGCCAGTGCGACAACGGCTACGCCTGCGTGTATCAGAACAACCTCTCGTGGTCCTCGCCCACCACACCGTTGCCCGCCGAGGCGCACCCGCGGCTGGTGTTCGAGCAACTCTTCGGCGAGGGCGGCACCAAGGCCGAGCGCAAGGCCGCTCTCCGCAAACGCGCGAGCCTGCTGGACTTCGTGAAGGACGACCTCGCCCGGCTCGAACGCGCGCTCGGTCCCGCCGACCGCGCGAAGGTGAGCCACTACCTCGAAACCGTCCGTGAGGTCGAACGCCGCATCCAGAAGGCCGAGGCCGGCGTCGCCGAGAATCCGTTGCGTGACCTTGACCGTCCCATCGGCGTGCCCGCGAGCTACGCGGAGCACGCACGGTTGATGTTTGATTTGCAGGTGCTCGCGATGCAGGGCGATGTCACGCGCGTCATCACTTTCCAACTCGCGCGCGAGACCAGCAACCGCACCTACCCCGAGACCGGCGTCTCCGACCCGCACCACCCGCTCTCACACCACGGCAACGACCCCGAGAAAGTCGCGCGCATGGCGAAGATTAACCAGTTCCACGTCTCCCTCTTCGCGGAGTTCCTCGGCAAGCTCGCCGCGACGAAGGAGGGCAACGGCACGCTCCTCGACCACTCGCTCTATCTCTACGGCAGCGGCATGGGCAACCCGAACCAGCACGACCACATCAACCTGCCCATCATCGTCGCCGGCGGCGCAGGAGGCGTGATGAAAGGCGGTCGCCACATCCGCCACGCCAAGCCCACGCCGCTGGCGAACCTGCACCTCACGCTCCTCGACAAGGCCGGCGTCCGCCTCGACAAATTCGCTGACAGCGATGGGAAGATGAACGAGCTGTTTCAGCCGCTGGGGATTTGAAATTTCGTGCGATGAACCTCCGGAGAATTGGCCGACAAGCGGTGACGCTCTGCTTCCTCGCAATCGCGCTGACTACGCACGGTGCGCCTTTATCACTGGCGGACGCCGCCGAGCGCGCTGACTGGCCGCGCGTCCATCAACTTCTGAACGCGAAAACTGCCGCGCAATCTTCCCAACCCGATGGCACCACGGCGCTCCACTGGGCCGCGTATCACAACCACGCTGTGACCGCGAAATTGCTCCTCGCCGCCGGGGCGGACGCGAAGGCCACGAACCACTTTGGCGTCGCACCGCTCGCGCTCGCGTGCGTCAACGGCGACGAGGCCATCGTCACCGCGCTCCTCGCTGCGGGCGCGGACGCGAACGCTGCGTTACCCGGTGGCGAGTCTGCGCTGCACACCGCCGCGCGCACCGGGCGCACCGGACCGTTGAAGGCATTGCTCGCGCGCGGAGCCGTCGTGGACGCGAAGGACCGCAAGGGCCAGACCGCGCTCATGTGGGCAGCCGCTGATGGCCACGCGGAAGTTGTCGAGTTACTCCTCAAGTCCGGCGCGGACAAACTTGCGCGCGTGAAGTCCGGCCTCACCGCGCTGCACTTCGCCGCGCGCGAGGGACGCATCGCCGCCGTGCGCGCTTTGCTCAAGGCGGCTGAGGACGTGGACAATCCCATTGAGACCGAACGTAGCGGCGGGCGGATGCCATCGAACGGCACAAGCGCGCTGTTGCTCGCGGTCGAGAATGCGCATTACGAGCTGGCGGTCCAGTTGCTCAAGTCCGGCGCGAACCCGAACGACCAGCGCTCCGGCTTGACGCCGTTGCATCTGCTCACCTCGGTCCGCAAACCGAATCGCGGCGACGGCGACGACGGCCAGCCGCCGCCGGACGGCTCAGGCAGCGTGACGTGGGACCAGTTCGTGCGCGCGCTCGTGAAGCACGGCGCGGACGTGAACGTCCGGCTCGCGCGGGGCACATCCGGTCGTGGCAAACTCAGCACCGTCGGCGCGACGCCCTTTCTCCTCGCAGCGAAGACGGCGGATTTGCCGCTGATGAAGCTGCTCGTGGAGTTGGGTGCCGACCCGCGCTTGCCAAACAAGGACGGGGCCACGCCGCTCATGGCCGCCGCCGGACTTGGCTGCCACGCGCCGACCGAGGAAGCCGGCACGGAACCAGAGTGTGTCGCCACCGTCGAGTATCTCATCAAGCTCGGCGCGGACATGAACACCGTGGACGCCAACGGCGAGACCGCGATGCATGGCGCGGCCTACAAGAGCCTGCCGAAGATGGTCGAACTGCTCGCCGCGAAAGGCGCGAAGATTTCGCTTTGGAACACCAAGAACAAAGCCGGCTGGACGCCGTTGCTCATCGCGCAGGGTTTTCGCCCCGGGAACTTCAAGCCCATCGCCGAGACGAGCGCGGCCATCGAGAAGGTCATGCGTGCGAACGGCGTCACCCCGCCTCCCAGCCCGCCGCCGCCCGTGGGCGGGCAAAACTACGACGCGAAGAAGAAGTATGGGCTGTGACCGTGCCGACGGTTTGCAGCCGCCGCGCATGTTTGCCCGCAGAGCATTCTCCGGTTGATAACCTTTTCTCCGTTGTGCGCGTCCAACCCTGCGACTCTGACTTATGAAACAATTGCTCCTGCTCTCCCTACTTGCTGGCGCGCTCGCTGCGTCCGCCGCCACCAAGCCCAACATCCTTCTCATCATCTCCGACGACCACGGCTGGGGCGACGTGGGCGTGAACGGCTGCAAGGACATTCCCACGCCGCATCTCGACTCGCTCGCGAAGAACGGCGTGCGCTTCACGAGCGGTTACGTGAGCGGGCCGTATTGCAGCCCGACGCGCGCGGGGCTGATGACGGGCCGCTACCAGACGCGGTTCGGCCACGAGTTCAATCCGGGGCAGGCGCTCTCACCGGAGAAAAAGTTCGGCCTGTCGTTGAACGAGACGCCGCTGCCGCAGAAGCTCAAGGCCGCCGGCTACAAGACCGGCATGGTCGGCAAGTGGCACTTGGGCGACTCGAAGGAGTTTCATCCCATGAGCCGGGGCTTCGACGAATACTTCGGCTTTCTCGGTGGCGCGCACAGCTACGTGAACTTGCGACCAGCCGGCGTGAATCCAATCCTTCGCGGCCACGAGGCGGTGGACGAGAAGGAGTATCTCACCGACGCTTTCAAGCGCGAGGCGGTGTCGTTCATTGACCGGCACGCGAAGGAGTCGTGGTTTCTCTATCTGCCCTTCAACGCCGTCCACGGCCCAATGGATGCCGCACCGCGCTACGCCGACCGTTTCCCAAACCTGACCGGCGGTCGCAAGACCTACGCCACGATGCTCACTGCGATGGACGATGCCATCGGCGCGGTGC
>SIBB01000013.1 GCA_009695395.1 Pedosphaera sp.
TCCATCACCCGCGTCACGGCGTCGGTAGGGGCGAGCTTCACTTGCTCGGCGAGCGCGGCGGCTTCGGCCTCGGAGACTTCGAGGAGCTTCAGGTCGCCCTTCGAGACTTGGAAGATGAGCAGGTTGCGGAAGTGGTTGAGCAGGTCGGTGACGAGGCGGCCGAGGTCCTTGCCGCACTTGGCGAGGTCGTTCAGCTCACGCAGCGCGGTGTCCACCTCGCCCGCGAGCACGGCGCGGGTGAGGGCGAGCAGTTGTGCGCGTGCGGTGAGGCCGAACATCGAGAGCACGTCGGCCTCGGCGATTTCATTGCCGCAAAAGCTAATGAGCTGATCGAGCGTGGACTCGGCATCGCGCATGCCGCCGTCCGCGCCGCGCGCGATGGCGTGGAGCGCGGCGTCATCAATCTTCACGCCCTCCTGCTTCGCGATGGCGGTGAGGTGCTGGACGATGAGCGCGGTCGGGATGCGGCGCAGGTCGAAGCGCTGGCAGCGGGAGAGAATGGTGGGCAGGACCTTCTCCGGGTCGGTGGTGGCGAACAGGAACTTCACGTGCGCTGGCGGCTCTTCGAGGGTCTTGAGCAGCGCGTTGAACGCTGCCGTGGAGAGCATGTGAACTTCGTCGATGATGTAGATTTTGAACTTCGAGGAGGCGGGCGAGAATTTGCACGTCTCGCGCAGTTCGCGGACTTGCTCGACGCCGTTGTTGCTCGCGCCGTCAATCTCCAGCACGTCCAGCGAGCGGCCTTCCGCTATCTCGACACACTTCGAGTCGGCCATGTCGAAGTCCGCCGTTGGCCCGTCGGTGCAGTTCAGCGCCTTGGCGAAAATACGCGCGAGGGTGGTCTTGCCCGTGCCGCGCGGGCCGCAGAAGAGGTAGGCGTGCGCGATGCGCCCGGCTGCGATGGCGTTGGCGAGCGTGGTCGAGACGTGCTCCTGGCCGACGACATCCGCGAAGCGCTGCGGCCGGTATTTGCGGGCGATGACTTGGTAACTCATTGCGGATTGCGGATTGCGGATTTGCGATTGTCAGAGGCCGTTCACGAAGCCTCAATCGACCATCGGCAATCGGCAATCGTAAATTGAAGGAATGCCAGGGTGACCGCGGCAGATGCGAGCAAGTTACCGTTGCTGCCTTCCGGCCCTGGCGGGGTTGGCCTGTCAACATTCCGCGGGCCCTGACGCGGCGGATTAAGCCGGAGCGCCATCAGGACAGCAAGGGGATTTGCCTGTGTAGTTGCACGTTGCGCATAGATTGACGACATTCTGGGCGGTTCAACGAATGCAACATATGAAGACTCGTCTCGCCCTCTCGCTCCTCCTCACCCTCTGGCTCGCCACACCCGCGCTCTTCGCGGCGTCGCAGCTCCCGCCCAACGCCCGCGTCGCCATCATCGGCGACTCCATCACCGAGCAGAAACTCTACAGCAAATACATGGAAGCTTACCTGCTCGCCTGCACGGGCCGAAAGGACATCACCGTGATGCAGTTCGGCTGGAGCGGCGAGACCGCCAGCGGCTTCGCGGCGCGCTGCGCCAATGACCTCGCGGCCTTCCAGCCCAACGTCGCCACCACCTGTTACGGGATGAACGACGGCGGCTACCGGCCCTTCGATGAAGCCCTCGGCAAGTCCTACGAAGGCAACATGAGGAACGTCGTGAAGCAGCTCTCCGCCGCCGGCGTGAAGAACATCGTCCTGGGCTCGCCCGGCGCGGTGGACTCGAAGTTCTTCGGCACCCGCGCCTCGTTCGGCCAGCAGAACTCCGCCGCTGGCTACAACGCCACCCTCGCTCACCTCCGCGACATCGCGCAGAAGCTCGCCGTCGAGAACAAGCAGACCTTCGCCAATGTTCACAACGCCATGTTCGACGCCATGCCCAAGGCCAAGGCCGCGCTCGGCGACGATTACCCCGTCTGCGGCGGCGACGGCTTCCATCCCGGACCGAACGGCCAGCTCCTCATGGCCTACGCCTTCCTCAAGGCCCTCGGCGTGGACGGCGACATCGGCACCCTCACCGTGGATGTAAAGGGCATGACCACCGCCACCGAGGGTCATAAGGTTCTCAGCAGCAGCGCGGGCAAGGCCGAACTGGAGAGCACGCGCTGGCCGTTCTGCTTCGACGCCGACCCGAAGAACGCCAACAGCACGCGCAGCATCACCCCCTTCGCGCCGTTCAACCAAGACCTGAACCGCCTCACGCTCAAGGTGAAGAACCTCGGCGCGGCCAACGCGAAGGTCACGTGGGGCGGGGTCGCGAAGGACTTCTCGAAGGAGCAACTCGAAGCCGGTGTGAACCTCGCCGCCGAGTTCCCTGCCACCCCGTTCGACGCGCAGTTCGGCAAGCTGATGGGCGTCCTGAGCCAGAAGCAGAACTTCGAGACCACGATGATCAAGAACCTCGTGACGAACTTCCGCCAGTTCGCCAACGACGCGAAGGCTGACCCCGAACTCGCCAAGGCCTTTGACACCGTCCGCACCAAGCTCCAAGCACGCCAGCAGGGCCTCGACGCCCAAGCCCGCCAGCAGCTCGTGCCCGTGAAGCACACGCTGACGGTGACGGCGCTGTGACCGCGTGAGGCGATGAGGTTGGTCGAGGGTTGGTTTCCAGACCGGCTTTGCGCGGGCGAGCAGAGCGAACGTGCGGGGAGTGCGGCTTCCAAGCCCCAGAAATGTTCGTATGCACGAGCGAGGCGCGTGTTTCCGAACTCTTCCGTTGTTGCTGCGCCCCGGCGACCGCTCCGCAGCGCCGCTGCATTCCAGAATTGCCCTCTGCCCTTCCTCCCCGTAGAAATCTCGCGTGTCAAAACCTGCCGTTCCCACCACCGCCCCGCTTTCGCCGGGCCTGCGTCGCTTCCTCTACGGCACCGCGGCCACGACGGGCGCGGCCATTCTCATCGTGGAAATCCTCGGCGCGAAGATGCTCTCGCCTTACGTCGGCACGTCGCACTTCGTCTGGACGGCGCAGATTGCGGTCACGCTCCTCTCGCTTGCGGTGGGCTACTGGTTCGGCGGCTGGCTCGTGGATCGCTCGCAAAACCTCCGTCGGCTCTACACCTGCATCTTGCTGGCGGCGGTGTATCTCTGCTTCACCGTGCCGTTCACGGCGAAGGTCGCATTCGCCTGCCTGCAATTTCCCCTCGCCGTTGGTTCGCTGCTCGCGTCGCTGTTCCTCTTCTTTGTCCCACTCACGTTGCTCGCGACGGTCGGGCCGTTCGTCATCCGCGTCCTCACCTCGGTCGTCGCGGGCGTCGGCGGCACCGTGGGCCGGCTCTCGGCGGTCAGCACGCTGGGCAGCGTTCTGGGCACGGTGCTCATTGGCTACGTGCTGATTCCCTTCCTGCCGAACTCGGTGACGATGTTCATCACCGCCGGCGTGCTGATGGCTCTCTCGGCGGTTTACTTCTTTGTCTGGCGTGAGAAGGGCGACTCGATGAACGGCCCCGTGGTGCTGGTCGCACTGGGGGTCTTCGCGGGTTGGGCAGGGATTCGTATTGACGCCAAATCACCGTCCGACTCGATGACGGAGGTTGCCCGGAGGAACTCGAACTTCGGGCTGATGCAGGTCTTCGAGACGGGCGGTGGTGGGCG
This sequence comes from Pedosphaera sp., assembly GCA_009695395.1. Lineage (GTDB taxonomy): Bacteria > Verrucomicrobiota > Verrucomicrobiia > Limisphaerales > SXTU01 > SXTU01. The sequence goes on from SIBB01000013.1 coordinate 3,586, forward strand.
CCGCTACTATCTCAACGACTACCTCACGCAAAACACCTACGACCCCGAGGCGAAGCAGAGCATCTCGCTCTTCACCTACGGCCTACACGGTCTCGCGACGGTTTATACCGCGCAGATCAAGGACGTGCTGTGCATCGGCATGGGCGTGGGCATCGTGCCCATGCAGTTCGCCCGCGAAGGCTCGAAGGTGGACGTGGTGGAAATCAACGACGCCATCGCGAACGTGGCGAAGGCTCACTTCCACCTCGAACCAGACAAGCTCAACCTCACCGTCGGAGATGGTCGGCAGTTCGTGAACGCCGCGACGAAGCAATACGACGCGGTCATCCTCGACGCCTTTCTCGGCGACTCCTCGCCCTCGCACCTGATGACGCAGGAGGCCTTCACCGCGATGCGCCGCGTGCTGCGGCCGGACGGCGTGCTGGTCATCAACAGCTTTGGCGACTTCGAGCCGGGGCAGGATTTTTTCACCGCGTCGCTGGACAAGACGCTTCGGTCCGTCTTCGGCACGGTGCGCATCCACGCCAGCGGGAACGGCAACGTCTTCTTTGTCGCCACGCCCGCGAAAGAGCTGAAGCAGCACCGCACGATGGACTTTGCCGCGATGCACCCAACCGTCCGACAGCAGGCGCGCGACGCGCTCGAAGGCATCCGCACCACGAACCCCAAAAGCGGCATCGTGCTGACGGATGACTTCAACCCCGTGGAATTCCACGACGCGAAGAACCGCGAGCAGTTCCGCCGGCAACTCGCCTTCTCAATGAGGCCGAAGTGACGATCTACTTCGACTACAACGCCACCACACCCCTGGATCCACAGGTCCGCGCGGCTATGCTGCCGTTCCTCGATGAAGTCTGGGGCAACCCATCGAGCGTCCACCACATCGGCCGCCGCGCGCGGGCCTTGCTCGACGACGCGCGCGACCGCACCGCCGCCGTGCTCGGCTGCAAGGGCAGCGAAGTCGTCTTCACCAGCGGCGGCACGGAGAGCAGCAACCTCGCGGTCTTCGGCACGGCGCGCTTGCTTCGCGAGAAGGGCCGGCACCTCATCACCTCCAGCGTGGAGCACCACGCGGTCTTGCACTGCTTCGACTATTTGGAGCGCAAGGAAGGTTTCTCCGTCACGCGCCTGCCCGTGGACGCCACGGGCCGCGTGAGCGTGGACGACCTCCGCCGCGCGCTCCGCCCCGACACGACGCTCGTCAGCGTGATGGGCGCGAACAACGAGACCGGCACGCTCCAGCCCGTCGCGGAACTCGGCGCGCTCTGCCGTGAGCGGGGCGTGCTCTTCCACACCGACGCCGTGCAGTGGTTTGGCAAGGAGCTGTTCGCGAACGTCCACCAGTTCAACGCCGACCTCGTCTCCATCTGCGCGCACAAGTTCCACGGGCCGAAGGGCGCGGGCGCTCTCTACCTCCGCTCGCCACTGCTGCCGGACCCGGTTGCGTTCGGCGGCGCGCACGAGAACGAGCGCCGTGCCGGCACGGAGAACCTGCCCGCCATCATCGGCTTCACCGACGCGCTGGAGCGCTTCGTGCGCACGCCGGTGTTCGAGCGAACGCAGCTTGCCCCGCTTACCGAGCGATTGCTCACGACGGTGGACGGCATTGAAGGCGCGCACTTCCGCGGCTCGCGCGAGCACCGGCTGGCGAACACCATCTCCTTCACCGTGGCCGGCACCGACAGCATCGCGCTGATGGCGGTGCTGGACTTGGAAGGCGTCTGCGGGTCGAGCGGTTCGGCGTGCGCGGCAGGTTCGTTGGAGCCGTCCCATGTGATGCTGGCGATGGGCGCGCCCGCCGCCGAGGCGAACGCCCTCGTGCGCTTCTCGCTGGGCCGCTACAGCACCGCGTCCGAGGTGGACGCCGTCTGTGCATTGCTGCCCCGCGTGCTGCGACAGGTCCGGTGCGCGCCTTCTACTTTCCGGGGAGGAGTGGGGAAGTGGCCGAAGGCCGGATGAGGGGAGGGGCCACCAACGCCGACACCCGCAACCCCTCACCCCGGCCCGCTCCCCTCCTCCGATGAAGGGAGAGGGAGTCGAAGCGTGTCGCGGTCCCTTGTCATTCCACCGAACTCATTCGGAATTGGTATCACGCCTGCGGCTGCTCGGCTCCGCTGCTGGCTTTCCGCGCTTCCTCCAGCACTGGCTCCGCCTTGGCCGCCGCGCGGGCGATGGCCTGGTTCACATTGAACTCCAGCGTCTCGGTCGCGTAGCGGATGGCGTTGAGGATGGACCGCTCGCGGGCCGAGGCGTGGGCCTTGAAGACAACGCCGTTTAAGCCCAGCAGCGGCGCGCCGCCGTAGTTCTCGGAGTCGGTGCGGCGCTTAATGGCGCGGAAGGCGTTCTTCGCCAGCAATGCGCCGAGCTTGCGCTTCGGGTTGGCGGTCAGCTCCCGCTTGAGCATGGCGAACATCCCGCGCGCGAGGCTCTCGCAGGTCTTCAGGACGATGTTGCCCACGAAGCCGTCGCAGACCACCACGTCCACGCGGTTGGCGAACAAGTCATGGCCCTCGACGTAGCCGAGGAAGTTCAGGTCCAGTTTCCGGCAAAGCTGGACGGTGGCCTGGGTGAGTTCGTTGCCCTTGGTCTCCTCCGTGCCGTTGGAGAGCACGCCCACGCGCGGGCTGGGCTTCCGCAGGATTTCGCGCGAGTAGATGCTGCCCATGATGGCGAACTCGGCGAGGTGCCAGGGCTTGCACTCCGTGTTCGCGCCGGCGTCGAGCAGCACGAACTCGTTCTCCGGCTCGGGCATCACGGTGGCGATGGCCGCGCGGCTGATGCCGGGCAAGGTGCGCAGGCGAAACATTCCCGCCGCGAGGATGCCGCCGGTGTTGCCGGGCGAAACGACCGCGTCCGCCTTGCCGTCGCGAACCAGCTCGATAGCGCGGACGACGGAGCAATCCTTCTTCTTGCGCACGGCGTCCACGGGCTTGTCCTCCATCGTGAGGACCTGCGAGGCGTGGACGATGTGGATGCGCGGATCGGTGTGCAGCCGGAGGGTGCGGAGGTGGGCGGAGATTTCCTCCTGATTGCCCACCAGATGCAACTCGGTCAGCTTGCGGTTCTCCGCAAGCGCCAGCATCGCGCCGTCAATGACGACGGCACAGCCATGGTCACCGCCCATGACATCCACTGCGATGCGCATAAATGAAAAGGCGCGGATGCACCGTCTCCGCGCCTTCGGAAAGCGACCTTACGCCGTGATGGTCAGGACCTGCCTGCCCTTGTAGAAGCCGCAGGACGGGCAGACCCGGTGTGGGAGGGCGGGTGCGGCGCATTGCGGGCATACGCCCAACTGCGGCAGCTTGAGCACGCTGTTGTAAGCGCGGCGCATACGTTGACGGCTCTTCGAAGGTTTCCGTTTGGGGACGCCCATATTCTTAGTCTTTCAGTTTCAGTTTGTTCAACGCGGCCCACGCCGACGCGCCTGCGTTCGTCTGGGAGGTTTGACCCGACGCGCCGCCGGCCGCGAACTGCGACAGACCGCGACAGTCAGGCTTGCACAGTGGATGCTGCGGAAGCGTGAGGAGAATGTCTTCGCGCAAAAAAGGTGTCAAGTCCACGCAATCGCCCACCACGGGCACTGCGTCCTCACCGGCAAGGGGCAGATGCACCGCGAACTCGGGCACCTCCACCACCAGCATGAACGGCGTCAGGCACCGCACGCATTCGCAATCCAGCGGCAGCCGCAGCTCGCCCTGCACCAGCAGGGCATCCTCCAGATTCGTCGCCGTCAGTTCATACTCGAGCGGGTGGACGAGGTGGACGACCGTGTCGTCCCCGCCCAAGTCCAGCTCGGCGACCGGTAGCTCGCCGGACAAGTCCAACGACTCGGTCTGCAGTTTGATGAGGTCAACGAGGAGCGGCATGGCGGGTTTAGAGAGTTTCTAGTTCGAGGAGAAACACGAGTGCGCGTGGGACTTCCTGCATTGTCGCCGCTGGCAGGTTGCCGAGCCGTCGCTCCAGCCGCACTTGGGGAATCGAGCCGATGCGCTGCACGTTGACAACGCCGTCCTCCCGAAGAAACGGGAGTCGTGGCAAGACCGCTTCGTAGCGGCTGCTGCGGCTCTGCGTCGTGAGCGGGACATGGGCAAACAAAACACGGGGCGGGTCCGGGTCGGGCCGGGAGACAACGAGCACCGGTCGTGTCTTCGCGGCCAGGCCCAGGTCGGCCAGCCAGACTTCACCGGGGCGCGGGTTCATTGAGCAGGTTCAGCACTTCCTGTTCAACCGCGCGGGAGCGCATCACGTCGAGTGCGTTCGCGTCCGCCAGCTCGATGATTTCCCCCACCAGTGCCCGGGCGTGCCGCGAAGTGTCCGGCTGCCAATGTTGCAGGCCAGCATCCAGTTGTTGCGCGAGCGCATCCATAACTGGGCGAACCGTAGGCTGCTCCTAGAGCAGGGTCAACGAGGGTCTTGCTGCGAGCCGGACAAGTCCAGCGGCTCCGGGATGCAGTTTGATGAGGTCCACAAGAAGCGGCAAACGGCGATGATTGCGCCGGACGGGAGGGGAAAGGTTCTTGTCGTTTTACGCGCGGGTGAACCGCAGCTTCACACGGGCGGCGCGCCCGGAGAGCGGACGGGGGAAAGCTGTGGACCGGTGGGGCGGGGCGGGGCAAGCCTCCTGCCAACGGTGAGTTTCCGCGTGGCAGGAGGCTGATGCTGAGGGTGTGTTCATCGCTTGGCCGCCTTGCCGATGCGTTGCATCGTGGTGTTCCAGTCCAGCGGCTTGCCGTCCGGACCGAGGGGGATGGCGGGGATGTATTTGCCACCGACCAAATCCTCCCAGCTCATGGCCGGACGCGTGTTGTCGTTGTAGAACTTCACGAGCACCTGCTGCAAACTGGCGTCCACCTGATAAGTGACGACTGGAGCGGGGCTGGAAGCCGCCGGAGCGTCCGGTGCTGGCGCGAGCGGCTCAGGCTTCTTTCGGCGGCAGCCCTCCACCAGCAGGACAGCCACCAGCAGGGAGAGCGCCTTGAAGGAGACAGTTTTCATGTCAGTGCTGTGGGAGGGTTGGTGGAAGGCGTGGGAAACTTGGACTAAATCCCCGGCGGAGTGCCCGTTGCGGTGCCGAAGATGTTGTTGAAGTTGTTGGTAAGCTTGTCGTAGGCGAGCGTCTCGACGTGGCCGTCAACGAACGCCACGTTGGCCTTGAGGACGTGCCGGTGCGCGGGGCCACGACCTCCGCCGAATACTCCCGCAGCATCGGGGGCGAAGGTGGTGGGCGTGGTCGTGTAGCCGCCCACCGGCCCAAGCGCTGCATTCTTCAAGACGCCAATGTCCCCCATCAGCCAGAGCTGGGTGGGCCGGGTGATTGCCGTCAGGCGGAGACTGCCCAGGGGCGCGCCGGCGGCCGTCTCCATGTAGCGAATGATGGTGCTTTCCACGGGTCCGTAGCCGCCGAGGTTGAAGCGCCACGGGTTGCTCGCCCCGAACATATCAGCCTCTACGACCTCGGGACAACGCCAGACGATGTTGATGTTGGTTCTCGTATCCAAGTCCTTTCCGAGATAGGGGGTCAGCTTCTGCCAGAACCACTCCGCGTTCGGGTAGTTGGTCACGGGTGGCCAGATGGCCGGGCCTTCCCAGAGGGGCGGCAAGCCATCGTTGTGGTCGCCCGCATAGAGATTGAGGGCCAGGCCGATCTGGCGCGAGTTGTTCACGCACTTGATGCCCTTGCCCTTGGACTTCGCCTTGGAGAGCGCGGGCAACAGCATCCCCGCCAAGATCGCGATGATGGCGATGACGACGAGCAGTTCGATGAGGGTGAAGGCGCGCGCGGGAATTGCCCGCAGTGAAGGCCGAACAGGGTTGATGGCTTTCATGCTTGAAGATTATCTACCCACTCGAACCGCACCGTGTCAACCGGACTTCTGCCGCTACTCCTTCAGCCGCTTCCGCAAAGCCACGCGGACATTCCCCGGCACGAAGTCCCGCACGTCCCCGCCCAGCCGGGCGATTTCCTTCACCAGCCGCGAGCTGAGGAAGGTGTAGGTGTCCTTGGGCATCATGAAAATCGTCTCCACCCGCTCGTCGAGCTTGCGGTTCATCAGCGCCATCTGGAACTCGAACTCGAAGTCCGACACGGCCCGCAGCCCGCGGATGACCGCCTGCGCGTCGCACCCGCGCACGTAGTCCACCAGCAGCCCATCGAAGATGCGCGTCTCGACGTTGCGCAGCCGGCGCGTGGCTCCCCGCACCAGTGTGCACCGCTCCTCCGGCGTGAAGAGGGGCTGCTTCTCCCCGTTCTGCGCCACCGCCACGATGACGCGGTCGAAGAGCCGCGCCGCCCGCGCGATGACATCGAGATGGCCGTTGGTGAGCGGGTCGAAACTGCCGGGGTAAACTACCGTGCGCATGCCCTGAAATTCAGAGCCGGGCTGGAATTGCGCAAGGCAATTTCAACCCCAGCTCCGAACTGGAATGGCCGCGAAAGGGCGCAAAGAGCGCAAAGAAAAGCTTCTGGCAGGAAAGCGGACTGGGGGGGAAATTTTCCGCATCGACCCATTCTCGGCTCGGCTCCTGTGTGTTCTTTGCGCCCTTTCGCGGCTGAACTTCGGGTCCGGCTTCAAACCAAACGCCGAAGTGGAAAACGCCTTTCGCACCAACCCTGCGCGGGCAAAGCCGCAGACTCTACGAGCGCTTCACCGTCTCCACGGATGGCGGGACGGACTCACCGGCAACCTTGCCACGAGGGCGGAAAAGCGCGTCCGCCAACCGCAGTGAGAATTGTCTCTGCCGCAGCGCCCACCGCGCGGCCCGGGCAGGGGCGCAACTCGCCCGCGTTGAAGAGGACGCCTAGTGGGGTGGGCACTTCGCGCAAGTGACCGGCGGGGCGCTCATGGCGGGAATGGCCTAGCCCTTTTTGATCACACGCGTGTCGCAGATGCGGTCGTGGAGCGAGCGCTTCTCCTCGTCGAAGCCGGCCATGATGTAGCCGATGTAGCAGATCATGCCGCTGAGCATCTCGGCGAACACGCGTCCGCAGGCGCGCCCGTAGCCCAGGGGCGAGCCGTCGGGCCGCACGACCTTGATCTTGCAGGCCATCTTGCCCGGCGTGGCGCCGAACTTGCCGAGGAAGAAGATGCCGTAGCTGAAGTTGATGAGCAACTGGACCAGCACCATGAGGGCCATGACAATGACAATGACAACGGGCTTTTGCTCTCGGCTTTCGGTCGCCATGCCAACGACGACGCCTAGGCCGACGTTGACAACCATGAGGATGAGGCCGTCGAGCATCTTCGCGCCGAAACGCGAGCCGAAGGTCGCGTAGTCGGGTGCGCCCGTCGTGACCGCGCCCGCCTGCATCCGCTGGGCGAAGGTCGGCTGGCACGCCGCGCAGATGGAGCGGTCGCCGAAGCGCACCACCTCGTCTGCGGAAAAGGCTTTGCCGCACTCGGCGCAGAGCACTGTGCCTGCCGCGCCCCCACTCACCACGCTATACGGCTGCCAGTCCGCCATGCCCTCGCGCCAGACCTTTGTGTCACCGGTCACGACGCGATCCTTGACGAGCGCCTGCAATTGTTCCTCGGTGACGGGTCCCTGCTGCTGTTGTCCGACGGCGTAAAACCAGTTCATAGGTGGCTGAAATGAGTCCTTCCTCTGCCAGAGGGAGCGGGGGAAGCCAAGCTTTTTGAAGGTGAAAGCGGAGTGCTTTTCCTCCCCGCCTTGCTTCGGAGTCCGGACGACGCTATCCCTTTGGGCCATGACCATCGGCGTGCCCAAGGAAATCAAGGCTCAGGAGAACCGCGTCGCCCTGCTGCCCTCGGCGGCCTACCAACTCATCAAGCACGGGCACCAAGTCATCGTCGAGCGCGGGGCCGGCACGGGGTCCGGCTATCCTGACAGCGATTACGAGCAGGCCGGCGCGAGGCTCGTTGCTGAGCACGCTGCCGTCTTCGCCGCGGCCGAGTTGATCGTCAAGGTGAAGGAGCCGCTCCCAGACGAGTATCCGCTGCTGCGTCCCGGCCAGTTGCTCTTCACTTACCTTCATCTCGCCGCCAATCGCGACCTGACCGATGCGCTCCTGAAGTCCGGCGCGACGGCCATCGCCTACGAGACCATCGAGGTCAACCGCCGCCTGCCGCTGCTCGAACCCATGAGCGAAATCGCCGGACGCATGAGCGTGCTGGTGGGCGGCTACTTCCTCGCCAAGCACTGCGGCGGCAACGGCGTGCTGCTCGGCGGCGTGCCGGGCGTCTTGCCGGGCAAGGTCGTCGTGCTCGGCGGCGGCGCCGCGGGCATCAATGCCGCCCGCATGGCGCAGGGCCTCGGCGCGGACGTGACCATCCTCGAAGTGGACCTGGAGCGGATGCGCTTCCTCGACATCACGCTGCACACCGCGCACACGCTCTACTCGAACGAGGCGCACGTGATGGAAATCCTGCCCACCGTGGACCTCCTCATCGGCGCGGTGCTCGTGCCCGGCGCGAAGGCTCCCAAGCTCATCCGCCGCGAGATGCTGCGAAGGATGCGCCCCGGCAGCGTGCTCGTGGACATCGCCATTGACCAAGGCGGCTGCGCTGAAACTTCACGACCCACGACGCACCATGACCCGGTCTTCACCGAGGAAGGCGTCCTCCACTACTGCGTTGCGAACATGCCCGCCGCGTATGCCCGCACCGCCACCCAGGCGCTCACGAATGTCACCCACCGCTACATCGAGCAACTCGCTGACCTCGGTCTCGCCGGGGCCTGCGAGCGGCAGCCCGCGCTCTTGGGCGGCATCAATGTGCAGGGCGGCCGGGTCACCTGCCGCGCCGTCGCCGACGCCCACGGCCTGCCATTCAGCCCTCCAGGGGCATAGCAGTCGCGGGAATTCGGGATTGGCCTGTCTTGGAAGATTCGCTGCGCTGTGTGCTCTTGGCTCCGCGCCCGCCTGTGCTACGCTCTCGCCGAGATGACGACTTCGCTTCGGTTTTTAGGCCTGCTCGCGGTGACGGCTGCGCTGCTCTCCGCCCCCGCCCGTGCCGCCACGATCTCAACCTTCGCCGGCAACGGTCTCGCTGGTTTCTCCGGCGATGGCGGGCCGGCCAAGGCGGCGCAGATCAATAACCCCTTCGGCGTCGTGCGCGGGCCGGACGGTAACATCTGGTTCTGCGAATACTCCGGCCAGCGCGTTCGCAAGGTCACGGCGGACGGGAAGATTCACACCGTCGCGGGCAGCGGCCAGAAGGGCTACACCGGCGATGGCGGGTCCGCGCTCCAAGCCACGTTCAACCTCCCGCACGAGATTCGTTTCGACCGCGCGGGCGACCTCTACATCGTGGACATGGGCAACAACGCGGTGCGCAAGGTGGACCTGAAGTCCGGCGTCATCACGACCTTCGCCGGCACGGGCAAGGCGGGTTACTCCGGTGACGGCGGCCCGGCGAAGGACGCCACGTTCAAGCAGCCGCACAGCATCCAGTTCGACCCCGCCGGCGACCTCTTCATCTGCGACATCGGCAACCACGTCCTCCGCAAGGTCGCCATGAAGACCGGCGTCATCAGCACCTTCGCCGGCACGGGCAAGGCTGGTCCCACGCCGGACGGTTCGCCCATCGCCGGCACCCCGCTCAACGGCCCGCGCTCGCTGGATTTCGACGCCGCCGGCAATCTCTGGCTCGCCACGCGTGAGGGGAACCAAGTCTTCAAGTTCGACCTCAAGGCCGGGAAGGTTCAGCACATCGCGGGCACGGGGAAGAAGGGTTTTACCGGCCACGGAGGCCCAGCGAAAGAAGCCACGCTCTCCGGCCCCAAGGGCATCGCCGTCGCGCCCAACGGCAACGTCTATCTCGCGGATACCGAGAGCCACAGCGTCCGCATGGTGGACATGAAGCGCGGCACGCTCGAACTCATCGCCGGCACCGGCACCGAGGGCGACGGCCGGGACGGCGACCCGCTCAAGTGCCAGCTCGCGCGGCTGCACGGCTTGTGGGTGGACAAGGATGGCAGCGTGTTCATCGGCGACAGCCAGGCGCATCGGGTGCGCGTCATCAAGCCGTGAGAAAGACTTTCCGATGAAAGCTCCAAACCCCAAATTCCAAGCTCCAGAGAAGCTCCAAACACCAAGCTCCAACTCGAGGTGGATTGGTGTTTTGAGCTTGGTGTTTCTCTGGAGCTTTTTCAGCGAACTGCCCAAAGCCGTAGCGCTCACCAACGCCGTCCCACCCACCTTCACAGAGCTCGCCTCCAACGTCGTCGCGCGCTCGAAGTGGGAGCGGACGCAGAACACGACGGCGCAGTTCACGTTCGGCAAGACGCGCCTGCTGGAGGAGTTCGACAGCAACGGCAAGCTGGAGGCCAGCAAGCGTTCCCGGCAGGAGTGGTTTCCCATCAACGGCGTTCCCTTCGCGCGGCTCGTGGAGCGAAACGGAAAGCCGCTGACGGACAAGGAGCGCAAGACTGAAGAGGAGCGCGCGGCCGCCGTGCGCGCGGGCAAGAAGCCAGCCCGCAGCCCTGAGGCCACGAAGCGCGACAAGGAATGGCAGTTCACCGACGAGATGCTCGCGCGCTACACGTTCAAGGTCACGGGGCAGGAGGCCGTGCGCGGGCGGCTCGCGTGGGTGGTGGAGTTCGCCCCGCGCAGCAAGGACCTGCCGGTCAAGAACGTGGCTGACCGCGTCGCGAACAAAGTCGCCGGCAAGGTGTGGGTGGATGCGGAGGACTGGGAGCTGGCGCGGATGAAGTTCTGGCTCACCGAGGAGGTGGCTCTCATCGGCGGCATTGTGGGTGTGCTGCGGAAGTTCGAGCTGCTGCTGGAGCGCACGCGCCTCGAACCCAACGCGTGGCTGCCAACGACCGTGGACTTCAACATGGCGGGCCGCGAGTTACTGACGAACAAACGCGTCCACTACACCGAGGAGGCGAAGGACTTCAAGCGCGTCGCACCCGCGCCTGCTGTGGTCGCCCCGAACCCAGTGCCGGCTGGCAGTCGATGAAACGGACTGCTTTCATCCGCCTGTGATTACCGTCGTCGGCAGCTTCAACATGGACTTGTTCATCGAGGCCCCGCGCTTCCCCGCACCGGGCGAGGCGATTCTCGGGAAGAACTTCCGGCGCGCACCGGGCGGCAAGGGCGCGAACCAGGCCTACGCCATGGCGCGCATGGGCATGCCCGCCGCCATTATCGGCGTGGTGGGACAGGACGCGTTCGGCGACGAGATGGTGGCGAACTTGATAGAAGCCGGCGTCAGCACGCGCGGCGTCGCGCGGCGCGCGGACGTGGCCAGCGGCACGGCGATGATTATTCTCGATGCCACGGGGCAGAACCAAATCGTGGTCGCCAACGGCGCGAACGACACGCTCACCGCAGCCGATGTGCAGGCGCACCGCGACTTGTTCGCGCAGTCGAAGGCCGTCGTCGTGCAACTCGAGACGCCGCTGCTTTCAGTGGAAGCCACGTTGCGTCTCGCTCGCGAAGCGCGCGTGCTGGCCATCTTGAACCCCGCTCCCTTCGCGCCCGTCGGCGACGCGCTGCTGCATCTCTGCGACTGGATTATCCCGAACGAGAACGAGGCTGCCAAACTCAGCGGCTTCGAGGTGCGGGACGCCGCGAGCGCCGCGGGAGCGGCTGTCGCCATCAAGATGCGCTCCGCCTGCCCGCGCGTGCTCGTGACGCTCGGCGCGAACGGCGTGTGGCTGGACACGCCGGAGTTCACCGGCCACGTGCCGGGCTTCAAGGTCAACGCCGTGGACACTGTCGGCGCGGGCGACACCTTCATCGGCGCTTTCGTCACGCAGCTCGTGGACGGTGCGGGGCCGCGAGAGGCGGCGCACTTTGGTTGCGCCGCCGCAGCCATCGCCGTCACGAGGCGGGGCGCGCAGGCGAGTATTCCAACGCGGCGGGAAGTTGAGGCTTGGCTGAAGGGAAACGGGGCAACCGCCTAAAATCATTGAGCACTCAAATCTCGCAGAACCCTTCGGAAAGTTCGGGCTGTCCGGCGTCCTTTTCTTCATGCGGCTGCCAACCGTGATTCTGTAGCCGTCCCTTTATGAAAGCCTCCCTCCTGATTCTGCTGCTCCTGACCAGCCTCGGCGAAGTCCTCCCCGCCGCTGACGCGCCTGCGAAGCCGAAGCTCAAAATCATCCCCGGCCAGGTCATCATCCCGACGGGCACCGGGGAGATGCGCCGGCCGTGGGGTGAACTCATCAGCCTGGACCTCGCGACGCGCACGGGGAAGTTCCGCAACGAGGGCGACGACACGGTGATGAGCTTCACAGTCATGCCCTATGCTGAGCTGCTGCACCACGCGGCGAGCGGCGACTTGCAGGACTTCCGCGTGGGCGAGCGCGCGATCTTCCGACTGCACGAGAACGAGAAGGGCGAGTGGGTTTGGCTGACCTACATTCAGGACGAGATGAACATGATGAACGGCCACAAGGAGTATTTCCACGTTGACCGCGTGGACGCGGCGAAGCGCGCGGTGGAATGCACCTGGGCCAGCTTCGACAAGAGCTACGTGCGCCAGACCAACGTGGTCATCGAGACCGACGGCGAGACCCGCTTCTGGAAGGCCGGCGGGCCCGTGAAGTTCACGGACATCAAGCTGGGCGACAAGCTGCGCACGAAGACGCACGGGGTCGGCAGCGGCAAGCGACGCATCGCTTGGGAAGTCTTCCTCGACGACGAGAGCCTGCTGAAGTTCCAGACCGAGCAGAAATCCGTCCACGCCGCACGGATCGTGAAGGAAGGCGCGCCCGGCTACGTGGACGAGGCGAAGGGAACGGAGCTGCGGATCACATTGTTCAACGAGGGCGGCGACATCGCCAAGCAGCTCAAGGTCGGCAAGGCCATCCGCGTCGCGCCCGCCGGCGTGGACCGCAAGCCCACCACCGCGCCGCTCACCGGCATCGTGACCGCCGTTGTTACCAAGGGCCGAGATTGCAAGGTGACGCTCACGCTTTCAGCGGCCGAAGCAAAGTTCCAGCAGACCGGGCTGGCGCGGCTGTGGCTTGCGGGGGAATGATTACTTCGCTGGCTTGGCCTGCAACTGTCGCATCGCCTCTGCGTAGCGTTTCCCGAACTCGCCCAGCGACGGCGAGTCGAAGTGCAGGCCGTCGCCCTTGTGCTTGAGGCCGGAGGACTCGACGGAAGCGGTGTTCGGAACCAACTTTGGGAGCGCGGTGATTTGCTCATTCACCAGCGGCCAGTGCGAGGGTTTGCCGGCCTTGTCCTCGCGCTTGAGGAACTCGCCGAGCTTGCCCGCGACGAACGGGACTTCGCCTGCGCCGAGGTCAGACCGAAGGTCTCGCACCATTTTCGCCAGCCGTTCGCCGTAGGTTTTCGCGAGCTGCTCGTTGCCCGAGTCGCCTTCGCCTTGGTGCCAGAGGATTCCTTTGAGCGTGCCATCCTTGAGCGCGAGTTTCGTGCGCTCAAGCGCCTGCGCATAGAGGTCGCCGCCCTTGCTCCAGCGAGAGAGAGGCGTGCCGCCCACCGCGCTGGGGATGAGGCCGATGGTCGCGTCAGGGCTCGCCTCCGCCATGGCGCGCGCGAAGCTGGAGCCGAGACCGACGCCGGGCTTGTCGAAGTGGAGCGGGTCAGCGGCGGGTGCCCACGCGTTCTCCTTCGTGAACTTGAGCACGCGCGGCTGCGGCTGCTTGTCCTGCTCTTGCATCGCGCCGCGTCCGGCCATGTTTGACTGGCCGATAAGGAGGTAGAGGTGGAGCTTTTCCTTCGCGGGGAGCTTGGCCGGATCGGCAGCAGAAACACCGGCGCAAAGCGACAGTGTGGAAAGGAGAAAGGCGAGGCGGCGGAGAATCAACGGGCGCACGCCCCAGTGTAGGCCACAGCGGCCGACGACTCAAGGAGAATGCCCGTGGCTCAGCGCAGGCGATAGACGATGCGCGCCTTGGAGAGATCGTAAGGCGACATCTCCATCTTCACGCGGTCGCCAGCGGTCAGGCGGACGAAGCGTTTGCGCATCTTGCCGCAGATGTGGGCGAGGACCTCGTGCTGGTTGTCGAGCTTCACGCGGAACATCGTGCCGGGCAGGACGACCGTGATGTGGCCTTCGACCGTGAGTGGTTCTTCCATGGACGGGATTGAAATTCGTTGGGGAGTAGGCCGCGCGGAAAAGACAAAAAGGTGCGGGAAGCCAGCGGCTTCCCGCACCCTCAGATAATTCTACTGGCCGGATTAGTAGCGGCGCTCGCGGCGCTCGCCGCCGCCGCCGCCACCACCGTAGCCGCCGCCGCCGCCGCCGCCGCCGCCGCCGCTGCGGGGACGCTCTTCACGAGGACGAGCGACGTTCACGGTGAGGTCACGGCCGCCCATGTTCTTGCCGTGGAGACCGGCGATGGCCGCCTGCGCGGCTTCAGCAGTGTCCATGGTGACGAAAGCGAAACCGCGGGATTTGCCGGTCATGCGATCCATCATGAGGTTGACTTCCATGACGGTGCCGTGGGCGGCGAAAGTGTCTTGGAGATCGTTCTCGGTGGTGTTGAAGGAAAGATTCCCTACAAACAGTTTGTTGTTCATGTGATGTATTTGACTAGACCCACTCCTGCTTCGCCGACTGTTCCCGAAAACCGGGTTTCAAATCATCACCGAACCACGTTCACCTGACGATTCACCATGCCTAGCTAAAACTACGAGCAATCTATGTGCGGGGCCATCTTGACGGTTCGCAGGGCGGTTACAACAGTTATCTTGGGTGTTGAGTCAGCCCAGTTTGCGCGGCGAACGCTGGCCGAGTGCGGACCGGTTGCGATTGGAAGGGATCTGTTAGCGCGACGGCAAAGGTATTTGCTCTGCGGAGATTCACTCCACAGCCTCGGCTGCACCGCTCGCGCTGGGGGAATACCTCCAGCAGAAACCTCTTCCGCAAATTTGACATTGGTATCCCCGCTGCTACCTTCAGCGCTGTTGCGGTCGCAGAAGGCAACTTGTGCACCCAACAGCAATAATAACTAACCCGCCTTCTCCCAAGTCCACGCCGCACGCAAAGAAAAACATCAAAATGAAAACACAACAGTCCCCCAAAGCCGGTTTCACGCCCGTGAAAATCATGATCGTGGTCGCCATCATCGGTCTGCTGGCAGCCATCGCCATCGCCAGCATCGTTCTCCTCGGCGGCATCGCCATTCCGAACTTCGTGAATGCGCGCGCCACGGCCCAGAAGAACGCGTGCATCGCCAACATGAAGCAGATTGAAGGCGCGGTGCAGCAGTGGGCCCTCGAAGAGAAGAAGGTCGCCACAAGCACCTAGGCAATTACCGAAGCGACCCTGCTGCCCTTTATGAAGGGTTCTGTGATGCCGACGTGCCCTGCGACCGGCAGCGCCTACGTCGGTTCCACTGTCGCCGGTAACCCTACGTGCTCCAACGCAGCCCTCGGACACACGCTCTAAAGTTTGAAGTTCCACTTC
Organism: Pedosphaera sp.; assembly: GCA_009695395.1. GTDB lineage: Bacteria > Verrucomicrobiota > Verrucomicrobiia > Limisphaerales > SXTU01 > SXTU01. Next base: position 18,939 of record SIBB01000013.1, read on the forward strand.
AGAAAGGGCTTGGAGCGCAATGCTCCAAGCCTATTTGTGCAAATTTAACTGGGATTCTAATTGATGGGGTGCAGCCGAAAGGGGTAAAGGCGGGATCGGTTGAAGCACGCGCGCGGTGATCGGGCAGGGGCAGGTCCAAGATTGGGATCAGGATCACAAGCGGGAGAAAGCCCGAGGCTGTCACTTCTTCCCCTTCGCAGCAGGCTTCTCCTTGAAGGCGGAGCGCATCAGCCAGTGGTTCTTGAGGCCTTGGACCAGCCCGTCCGTGTGGGCGATGACGGAGGAAATCTCGGTGAGCATGTTCGTGTTGGCCGCGACTTGAGCGTTCAGGTTGCTGGTGAGGTTGGCGAGGTGCGTCAACGAGCGGTCGAGGTTCAACGCGAGCGTGGTGAGGTTCGTGTCGGCGTGGGCGAGCGTGCCGTCGGCGGTCTGCATGAGCCGCCGCGTGTCGACGAGCGTGGAGTTCGCGTTGCTGAACGTGGTGCGCGCCTCGGCCAGCGTGGCGCGGACGGAGAGGAGTGTCTGCTCGGCGGAGGTGCTCAGGTTTGTGGGCAGGAGCCAAGTGCCAAGGGAGCCGGCGGGATTGGTGAGGTTGGCGGAGATGCGGTGGATGTTCGAGCTGACGGGATGAAAGCTGGCGACGAGGAAGTTCGCGTTGCTGACGACGGGTTGGAGTTCAGCGGCGCGGGCGTCGAGGGTGGTGAGTGTGCGTGTGGTGGTGGCGAGCAGGGCGGAGACTTGGTTGGTGAGGCCGAGGATGTTGGGGAGTGCGGTCTCGATTTGAGTGACGAGCTTCTCGGCACGCTTGGTGAGTGCGAGGGATTCGTCAGCGACGATGTAATACGGCGTGGAGCCAATCCCCCAGTTGGTGTAAGCGGCGGATTGGTCCTCCCACTTGGCAGTGATGAGCTTGCCTTTGATCTCGTAGGCGGCACGAAGGTTTTTCTTGGAGCCGTCGAGATTGGTGTAGCCGTTCCAGCCGCCCGGGAGGATTTCCAAGTAGCGCCCGCCGAGGAGATCCCCGGCGTTCACGCGCACACGCGAGTCGTTCCAGATGTAGCCGACGGAGTGGCTGCGGATGACGAACTCGACGTAAACGAAGCGGCGGTCGAAGTATTCCTCGGAGTCCGGCGCCATGGGCTTGATGCCGGTGATCTCGCCGGCATCGAAGCCCATCAGCTTCACCTTGTCGCCGGTCTTGAAGCCCCCGGCGCTGTCCACGTAGGTGTAAAAAGGGGCCTCCAGGTCGAACCAGCCTTTGCTCTTCGCAGTGAAATAAAAGTAGTAGCCGAAGCCCGACAGCAGCAGCGCTGTGGCGATGATGACGAACACGCCCACGGTGTGTTCGACGCGGCTGAGGCGGGTGCGGAGTTGCGGGGTGAGGTCTTGCAGGGGCATGGGTCAAATGGGGAATGCGGAATCGGGAATGCGGAATCGGGGGTGAGCGCGCACTTTCATACGGCCATGAATTCATGCAGGGCTGGCTCGGCAGAGGCGGCCAGCTCCGCCCGCCCGCCCAGTGACAACCATCGCCG
>SIBB01000014.1 GCA_009695395.1 Pedosphaera sp.
CCTGCACGCGGAGCCGGCCGAGGTCGGTGAAGCGGATACGTTCACTCCCTAGTGAAGCAGTGACAATCGCGGTCATGATGCTGTCACCTAGGTCGCCAATCCGTGAAATCGATTTAACACCGTTCTGAGCGTAGTGCTGCTCCTGCCATTCGTGCTGCTCCCGCTCCACTCGTTCGCGCCAGCCCTTACCATACAGTTCTGCAGCCTCCTTCACCGCTGCGATCATCTCGTCCGAGGTCTGCGAATGGTGGGCTGCCAATAGTGGGATGTGTTCCGGGAACCGTGCGTCAATCTGCCAAGCTGCATCCGGCCAATCCGCAACTGTGACTGTGGTGCCCGTGCCAAGACCTATGGCGAAGCGCCCATCAAGACAATGTGGCACGAGCGACGACACCAAACCCGCCGCCCAAAAATAACTCCCGCTCGACGCGTCCGGCTCGATTTGAAACTCACCGCCCTTGGCCGGGAAGACCTTCACCAGCTCGCGGGTCATGTCCACGTAGGGCAGTTCGTCCTCGTTCGCGCCGGTGATTTCCACCTGCCACCCGCCCGCGCCACCGGCGAGCAAGAGTGCGGAGGCGAACTGCGAGCTTTCCGTGACGCTGACCCGGCAATTTTGGATTTTGGATTTTGGATTTTGGATTTCACCCAAGATGCGCGCGGGCAGCTTGTCTTCGCCGCGCTCGCTCTCCACGCGGTAGCCCAGCTCGCGCAACGCGGCGAAGAGCGCGGCTTGCGGGCGCTCGTGCATCCGGGGCACACCGCTGAGGCGATACACGCCGTCGCCGAGGCAGACTATCGCCGCGAGGAAGCGCGCCGCAGTGCCTGCGTTGCCGACGAAGAGCTCCAGCGGTTGCGCTGCGGTGCCCGCACGCGGGAGACGTCCACCGAGGCCGTCCACGGTGATGGTCCGGTTGCAGAACTCGGCCGGGTCCACCTGCACGTCCACGGTGAAGCCCAGCACGCGGAGGCAGTCGGTCATCACCTGCGTATCCTCGCTCCACAGCGCGCCGCGTAACGTGGTGCGCCCGTCGGCCAGCGCGGCGAGGATGAGCGCGCGGTTGGTGATGCTCTTGGAGCCGGGCACGGTGATGTCCGCGCGCACGGGCGACGTCAGTGGGACAATCTCAATAAGTGGTGGCAGCGGCACGGAACCACAAAAGTGCTGAGGGATGGGGGATTAGTAAATAGTGAAGAGGCGCGGCCGTGCGACGGGGGCGCCCCGCAGGCTTCAAAATAGAAGCCCATCCATCCCCGCATCCGCAATTTGCACAGGGAAATGCGGACTCGGAACTTTTCCTGCTGTGGGCGGCGAAAACAGGCAGAAACGGCATTTTTGCTCCTTTCCGACGCAGAGGAACGGCGTTCCGACGCGTTGGAACGCCACGCTTGAGCTCAGGAACGCCGTTCCCTTCCATCGGCGCAGCGTTCCAGAGCGGCGGAACGTCACGCCAGCGGGCTGGAACGCGCCGACGCTGCACGAGACTCGAGGGAGCGGGGGACTAGCCGACGAAGCGCTTGGCGATGACCGTGGCGTTGTGGCCACCAAAGCCGAAGGAGTTGTTCGCGATGGCCTCGATCTTCATCTCGCGCGCGGTGTGCGGCACGTAGTCGAGGTCGCACTGCGGATCGGGGTTGTCGAGGTTCAGCGTGGGCGGGGCGATCTGGGTCTGGAGGGCCTTGGCGCACAGTGCCATTTCCGTCGCGCCAGCGGCGCCAAGCAGGTGCCCAGTCGCGCCCTTGGTGGAGCTGACCGCGAGCTTCTTCGCGTGGTCGCCAAAGACGGATTTGATCGCCTGCGTTTCGCAGACATCGCCCTGCGGTGTGCTGGTGCCGTGGGCGTTGATGTAGGAAATATCTTCGGGACGGAGGCCGGCGCTGCGGAGGGCCATCTTCATGCAGCGGGCCGCGCCTTCGCCATCAGGGGCGGGGGCGGTGAGATGGTTGGCGTCGGCGGTGTTGCCGTAGCCGACGAGTTCGCAGTAGATGCGCGCCCCACGGGCCTTGGCGTGTTCGAGTTCCTCGACGACAAGGACGGCTGCGCCTTCGCCCATGACGAAGCCGTCGCGGTCCTTGTCGAAAGGACGGGATGCACGCTTGGGTTCGGCGTTGCGGGTGGAGAGAGCGCGCATGGCCGCGAACCCGCCGATGCCCATTTCGCAGACGGCGGCCTCGGTGCCGCCGGCGAAGATGGCGTTCGCATCGCCCATCTTGATGTAGCGCCAGGCTTCGCCGAGGGCATGGGTGCTGGTGGCGCAGGCGGAGCAAGTGGCGAGGTTGGGGCCGCGCAGCTTGTAATACATGCTGAAGACGCCGGAGGCCATGTTCAGGATCATCATCGGGATGAGGAAGGGCGAGATCCGGCCCGGACCTTTGTTCATCAGCACGGTGTGCTGATCCGCGTGGGTCTGGATGCCGCCGATGCCGGAGCCGATGAACGCGCCGATCTGGTCACGATCCAATTTCTCCAAGTCCATGCCGGAGTCTTGCAAGGCCCGCCAACCGGCGTAGATGCCAAGCTGGGCGAAGCGGTCGGTGCGGCGGACTTCCTTGGGCGAGGGAAAGGCGGGGGAAGGGTCGAAGTCCTTCACCTCGGCGGCGATTTGGCAGTCGTAGGCCGTCGGGTCAAAGGACGTGATGCGGTCCACACCGCACTGGCCGGCGATGATGTTCTTCCAAAACGTGTCGATGTCGTGCCCCAGCGCGGTGACTGTGCCGAGGCCCGTGATGACAACCCTGCGATCCGACCCGTTGCTTGCCATAAAAGAAAAAGGGGCAGCGCGCTGATGTCAGCCCATCTGCCCCGGAGAAAGCGTGCCGCCTACTTCTTGTTCTCCTCGACGTAGCGGGTGACATCTCCGACGCTGACGAGCTTCTCAGCCTCCTCGTCGGGGACTTCGATGCCAAATTCCTCTTCGAGGGCCATGATCAGCTCGACGGTATCGAGGGAGTCGGCACCGAGGTCCTCGATGAACTTGGCCTCTTGAACGACCTGCTCGGCATTGACGCCCAGCTGCTCGACGATGATGTCCTTGACCTTTTGCTCGATGGTTTTGTCAGCCATGTTCGTGTTCGTTTAGTTAGTTGTCTGCAAATGTCGCGTCGAAGGGCTTCAAGCCCTGTTTCCGGCACTGGCCGGTGCGTCGCCAAGCTGGCCCGTTTGCGCCGCCGCACCGCAGTTCCCAGCGACGCGGCGGACTGTCTAACGGCTCGCACGCAGGGCGTCGAGAGGAATAATTGGCCAATGGGAATGCCCGAACGGCGCAAAGGGAGGGCGAGCAGTGGTGATGCGCAGAGCCTCCGGCATGACCCTCACACCGGCGGGTCCACGGGAAAGCCTAACTCGCGGAGCCGCTGGACCTTGTAGGTCAGGGCGCGGCGGCTAATGGCAAGTGTCTTGGCCGTCTCCGTGCGGTTGTAATCATGCCGCTTCAGGGCGTGGAGAATCGCGTCGCGCTCGATTTCCTCCAGCCTCACGGCATCGGTGGGAGTCAGCGCCGGCTGCGCGGCCTCGGCTGCGCGGACGCGCGCGGGCAGATGCTCCGGCAGCACCACGCCGCCGCGCGAAAGCAGCGCGGCGCGCTCCATCGCGTTGCGCAACTCGCGCACGTTCCCCGGCCAGACGCAGCGCTCCAAGCACTCGGTCACTGCGGGAGAGAACCGCGTCCTGTCCCCGCCGAACTGGGCGATGAAGTGCGCCGCCAGCGGCAGGATATCCTCGCGCCGCTCGCGCAACGGCGGCACGCCCAGCTCGACGACGGCCAGCCGGTAGAACAAATCCTCGCGGAAGCGCCCTTCCTTGATGAGCACCTCCAAGTTGCGGTTCGTGGCCGCGAGGATGCGCGCATCCGTCTGCAACTCCTTGCCGGAGCCGACCCGGCGGAAGCGCCCCTCCTGCGTCACGCGCAGCAGCTTGGCCTGCAACTGGGGCGACATCTCGCTGATCTCGTCCAGAAAGATGGTCCCTCCGTCCGCCTCCTCGAACCGGCCTGTGCGCGACTGGTGCGCGCCGGTGAACGCGCCCTTCTCATGCCCGAACAGCTCACTCTCCAGCAGCGTCTCGGGTATCGCCGCACAGTTCACCTTCACCAGCGGTCCGTTGACGCGCGGGCTCCAGCCGTGGATCGCGTCAGCCAAAACCTCCTTGCCCACGCCGCTCTCACCTGTGATCAGCACGCGGCTCTCGGAAGGCGCGATGAGCCTGGCATCATGGAACACCGCGCGCATCAGCGGGCTGACAGCGATGACATTGGCAGCCAGTTGCAGCGGGGTCCGGACGCTTGGGCTGGGTGTGTCGTGGCTACCGGTGATTTGTTCGACGGAGTGGAGCAATTCGTCGAGATCGATCGGCTTGGAAAGATAGTTCACTGCCCCATCGCGCATCGCGCCGACAGCCTCCCGGATGTCGGCGTAGGCGGTGACGAGCAGCACCGGCAGCGTGGAGTTCAACTCGCGTGCGCGGCGAAGCGTCTCCAGGCCGGTCATGCCCGGCATCCGCACGTCGGAAATCATCAGGCTCACAGGCACGGTGGCCAGCAGCTTGAGGGCGGCCTCGCCGGATTCTGCCACGAGCGGGTGGTGGCCGTGGCTCTCGAGGAACGTCTTCAACAAGCTGCGCTGCCCCGGATCGTCATCCACGATGAGGATGCGCGGGAGGGCGGCGGCGGTGTGATGGGCGATCATGCGGTTCGTCAGGAGTCAGTGTTTGGGAAACGGATGAGTTCGTCCAGCCTTGTGGCAGGAGCGCGGCGTTCACGCCGCATCAAGGTTGATGCGCAGCAGTGCAGTGCCTTCTGCGGCCTGAAGGCCCGCTCCGCCCTCTCACGCCAGCGTCTTGATGTGGCTGATGCGAAAGAGAGCGCCGCGCGGCTCGTTCGGGTGGCAAGTAATCTCCCAGCCGTGCGCGAGGACGATCTGCTGGACGATGGCCAGGCCCAGACCGGTGCCCTTCTGGTGCGTGGTGAAGTAGGGCTTGAAGATCTCCTCCCGATGCTCCGGCGCCACGCCGGGGCCGTCGTCGCGGATTTCCAAGCTCACCGTGCCCTCGCCGCACGGGACAACAGCCACGCGGATTTCACCGCCGCGATCGAGTGCCTGCGTGCCATTCAGGAGGAGGTTGAAGAGAGCTTGGCGAAGTAGTTGTTCGTCGGCCTCGATGCGCGGGAGATCGGGCTGGAGGTGGATGTGGAGCGCCTTCTCCTCGAGATCGAAGCCGAGGGTGCGGACGACCTCCGTGGCGACGGCGTTGAGGGCGACGGGAGCGCGGCGGACTTCGCGGGGGCGCGAGTAGTTGATGAACTCGTTGAGCTGGGCGGTGACGCGATCGGCCTCATCCACGATGCTCCGGGACCGGGTGCGGACCTCGGCGGCGGCGTCTTCCTGTCGCGAGATCATCTGAGCCAAGCCACGGATGATGTTGAGCGGGTTCTTCGTCTCGTGCGCAAGCCCGGCGGCTGCGAGGTTCAACTCGCGCAGGTGGGTGTTCAACTCGCTGGCGCGGAGCAGGCGGAACTGGAGGTCTGCGGACTTGCTGACGTTGCGCAGGGCGAGGGCGACGCCCAGCGCGGCGACGCCTGCGAAGCTGACGATCAGCGTGCGCGTCCACAAATCCGCATCCTTCGCGCGCAAGAGCGGCTCGGTCGAGAGGGCGATGACAAAGCCGTGCAGCCCGCGCTTGGCGAGCATGGTCTGGTAGTCCGGTTCGCTCATCCCGGACGGGCGGCCAAAATCCGGGGAACGTCGGAAGCCCTCCCGACGGGGCGGGGCGTTCGTGCCTGCCAATTCGCCGGCGACGAGATTTGTCAGAGCCGGCCGAGGCTCACCGGGAGGTGGGCGCGGAGCAGGCGGGCCAAAGCGTCCTTCCTCGCGCGGCGGGGCGTTGGTGTCGCGACGCGGCCGGACGAAGATGGGCGACAGGTTAGTGCCGCTGCCCGAGACGACGTTGGTGCCAAAGTCCACAAGGTTCACGACGGTCAGGAGGTTGGGATCCCAGCGCTCGAGTTTCTCGGTCAATCCTTTGATGTTGAAATCAATCGGGGTGCCGACCGAGACGACGATCTCGCCCTCGCGGTTCAGCAGGGCGATGGACTCGATGCCGTCGGTGCTGACCAGCGAGGCAAGCGCCTCCTCCATGCGTTCCTGGGAGACGGCGCCGAAGAAGCGCTGCGCGCGGACAAGTTTGCTGACAGTGGCGGAGATGTCGTGCGAGCGGCGGAGGAGCGCGTCCCGGCCGGACTTCTCCACGCGGCTGTGCTCGATGACTTGCCACGCCGCCACGACGGCCCACGCCAAGGCGAGGAACACGAAGATGAGGCGGGTGTGGCGGATCATTAAGCCATGAACTTCCCTCGGCGCCTCACTTCGGCGCAGGCGGGGCGGGTTTCGCCGGCGCGGGCTGGCCCGGCGCTTCTTTCTTCGGCAGGGTGTCGAGGAAGCGGTCCATGTCTTCCTTCGGGAAGGCGTTTGGCGCGAACTTCTTGTTCGCCCGCTCCGCTTCGGTCAGGCCGGCGAGGTGCGAAGGCTGCGCGACAATCGTGGGCGTGAGGAAGATCATCAGCTCGCGCTTCACGTTGTCCTTCACCTTGCGTTTGAAGAGATTGCCCAGCACGGGAATGTCGCCGAGCAGGGGCACCTTGCTCTCCGAGTCCGTCTGCGCGTTCTCCATCAAGCCGCCGATGACGACCGTCTGGCCGTTGGGCACGACGACGGTGGTGGTGGCGGTGCGGGAGTTGATGACCGGGACGAGGATGGCTCCATTGGTCCCGCCGCTGGAAATGTTCACCCACGTTGAACGGTCGGCCAGCGAGGAGATTTCCGGCGTGACGACCATCTCGACGTTCCCGTCCGAGGAGATGAACGGCGTGACGCTCAAGTTCACACCGACACTCTGGTAGGTGATCGTGTTGATCTGGTTGCCGAAGTTGTCAAAGCGAGTGCCGCTGATGAGCGGCACCTGCTGGCCGAGGCTGATGGTCGCCGCCTGGTTGTTGCGCGCGAGGATGGACGGGCGAGAGAGGATCTCGGTCTTACCGGCCTTCGCAATGGCCGTGAGCGTCGCCTGGAAATCATTGCCGAGGATCGAGTAAATCCCAGCGCCAGATGCAACTGCCCCGGCCACCGTCGTGACCGTCGGCAGGCCGAAGCCCTGCCCCACAACACCACTCACGCCTTGCAGTTTGGTGTCATGGTTGTAGCCACCCGAGAACCCGACGTCGGAGCTCTTGTTGTAGGTGGCCTCGAGGAAGATGACTTTGATGAGCACCTGCGGCGACGGACGGTCGAGCCCGGAGATGACCTTCTTCATCTCCAACAGAGTTTTCTCGTCTGTCACCACGATGAGGTTGCGTGTCTCGGGGTCGAAGGAGATGTCCGCCCCGCCCAGGGGTTGGCCACCGCCGGACTGGGTGCGGCTGGCCGCGCCGCCGCCGCCAGTGCCACCACTGCCAAAGCCGCCGCCGCCAAAACCTTGGAATTGCGCGTGCGCGGTCCCCGCCAGCGCACCGGCCAGCAGCCATCCCAAACCAATCGATTTCATCGAACCATATTTCATCATCATGCCTTTCAAGTGACTTTCCAGAATGCCGAGGTGAATTAACGACCGCCGCCGAAGCCGCTGCTGTTGCCTCCACTAGAACCACTGCTGCCGAAGCCGCTGCTGCTCCCGCCACCGAAGCCGCTGCTGCCCGACCGGCCGCTGGTTCTGCTTTGGCCGCCGTTGTTGCGCGTGGTGGTGCCTGTGCCGAAGCCGCCTGTGCCTGTCCGGCCGCTGGACGACTGCGCAGTCCGACCGCTCTGAGTTGGGAACAGAGCTTGCAGGATTTGCTGCATCTGCGCCGGGTCGGCGTTCTCCACCGGGATGACGAAGACCTTTTGTTGCTTCGATGGATCGGAGTCGAGCTGGGTGATCATCCCCGTGATTTGCTCCATGAGCGTGGGCGACGCAGTGACGATGACGGACATGGTGCGGTTGTCGGCCACAGCCACAACTTTGTTCTGCTTGAGCGCTCGCTCGCTCTGGCCGGCTGCCGCGCCAGTGCTGCCGCCGCCACTGGGCGGGCGGAAGCCGCCGCCGAAGAAGCTGCTGCCGCCGGTCCGTCCGCCGGTCCGTCCACCCTGCGTGCTCGTGTCGGGGAAGAGGTTCTTGATCATCGTGGCGGTGTCGTCGGCGCTCGCATGCTTCAGGCGGAAGACTTTCACCTCGGTGATGTCCTCGACGGGCACGTCCACCTGCTTGATCAAGTCCTCGATGATCGGCATCTGCGCTTCCGGCGCGCTGACGATGAGGGAGTTACTCAACTCATCTGCGCTGGCAACCACCTTGGGCGTGTTAACACGCCCGCCGGCCTGCGCACCGCCACCGCCGCTGCTACCGCCGCCACCACCGCTCCCGCCCGAGCGGCCTTGAAACATTTGCTGCAGCGGGCTGACGCCGCCCTGCGCGCCGCGTCCACCCGCGCTCGAAGTGTCCGGCGCGAAGAGGTCCTTCAACACCGTCGAGAGCGCCTTCGCGTCGGCATACTTGAGCGGGAAGACCTTGATGGCGGAGACGCTGGCCACGGGGTTGTCGAGCGCCTTGATGATCTCGGCGACGCGCCGGATGTTCACCTGCGTGTCCGTGATGATGAGCGCGTTCGCGCCCGCGTTGGCGGACAGCGTGGAGGAAGTCGGGAGCAGCATTTCCAGGTTCTTAATCAACTGCTCGGCGGAGATGAACTTAATTGGGAGGATTTGCGTGACCATGTTTTCGCTCGCCGGGATTTTCTCCGGGTCACTGCCGGCCATGGTCGGCAGCGCCTTCTGCTTCATCTCGTCCTTGTTGACGATGTTGAGCGTGCGCCCGCTGCGGAAGGCGGCGTAGCCATTGCGCCCGAGCACGTTGTTCAGGACGTCCACCGCTTCATCCTTCGTGAGCGGGTCCTCGCTCCACACGTCCACGCGCCCGCGGATGTCGGTCTTGGGCACGATGATGAAACCGGCGGCCTCGCTGAAATAGTTGAGAACCATCTCCAGCGACACGCCGCGGAAGTTCAGGCGCATTCCCTTCTCGGTGTCGCTGGTGACGCGCTTGACCGGCTCCTTCGGCACGGCGGGCGTGGGCGGGCGCGCTGCTTCAGCAGCCTTCGCGGCAGCTTCCGCCGCGAGCGCGGCGGCAAGGCCGGCGGGACGCGCAGCGTCGTCGGGCTTCGGCGCGGCGGGGGCCGGAGTCGGAGCGGGGGCCGGAGCGGGGGCGGGCGTGGTTTGCGCCGGCGCTGTGACGGCAAGGCCGACAGTGAGGATGAGGGCGAGGTTGTTTTTCATATTATCGGTTCTCCCGTGAACGTTGTTCCATGAGTCGTTTCAAAAGATCGCTTTCCCCGCCGCCGCCCGAGCTGGGGGAGCCGGTGGCGGAACCACCGGAACTGCCAGTGTTGGAGCTGCCACCCGAGCCAAATGTCCCGCCCGAACTGGAGGGGCTGCCGGAGCTGAAAGTTCCGCCAGGGCTGAACGAGCTGCCGCCCGAGCTGCCGCCCATCCGCGCGGTGTAATACGCGGTGTATTCTTCACCGTCGATTTGCCCATCGTTGTTGCGGTCCATGTCGCGGAAACGGTCGCGCAGCCGGCTGTCCGCCTCGTCACGCGATATCTTGCCATCGTTATTGCGGTCCTGCTCGCGGATGCGCTGCCGCGCCATCTCTGCCGGGTTGCTGCTGCTGCCGAAGGACGAGCTTCCACCGCGCGAGTCGCGGCTGTAGCTGCTGGAGCCGCTCGAACTCCGGTAATCCCGGGGGTCCCTGCTGGAACTGGAGCCACCAAAGCTGGAACCAAACGGCGAGGATGAACCCGAGCTCGACGAGTAGCTCGAAGTGTAAGTCGGCTCAAAGATGCGCTCGGCTTCGCGCGTCTTCCACTCGCCCTGATCCTCTCGGCGCATCATGTAGCCCACCTTGAGTTCGACGGGTTTTCCGTTCGCTTCGAGCCGCACGAGCACGCTCTCGATGGCCGTGACTTTGCATCCGCCGATGCTCTCGTCCACTTGCACAGCCTTGCGATGCCCGGAGCTGCTGCCTTCAAAAAACGCGACCGGGCCTTTCGGATAATCGAGCGTCCCGAGCAGCGAAAACGTCTCGACCACCGGGTCGCGGCGCGTCGGTGCAGCTGGTGCATCGCTCGTGCGTCCGGCGAAGCGGCGTGTGTTGAAAATGTTGCGGTCCGGCACGTTCTTGAATGCCTCGAAGCTCGCAGCAGGAGAAGGTTCGGGCGTGGGCTTCGCGGCGACCTTCGCGCCAGACTGCGGAGCCGGGGGGTTCGTGCGCGACTGCGCCACTGCGGCCATCGGAGTGAGCAATACCAGACTGGCGAGGAGGAGTTGCGAAGCATTCATGGGAAGCAAGTTGTTGGGACTATTCCAGGGAAAGAGTCGAATAGCGAGGGCGCGCGCTCCCAAGCCAGTGCGGTGATTAAATGTCTTCACGTTCTTATTTTGTTGCCGCTTCATTCTTCTTCGGCGTGAGCGCCACCTTCTTCGGCGTGAGCACCAGTCCGCTGAGTTGCAGGGCCAGCGTCAGGTTGCGGCCCTCCACGTCGCGAGCGGTCAGGTCCACCACGTCGACCTTCATCGCCAGCGGATCTTTCTCCACCTGATAGAGAAACCGCGCGAGGCTCGCGAGGCTGCCGGTCGCGTCCGCGCGGCACTCCAGCGTCTGGTAATCCTCCGTCGAGTTCGAGCGCTTCCACTGCGGCTTGAGGCCGCTGATGGTCACGTTCGCGTCGCGCGACCAACGCTCGAAGGCCCGCAGCGCCTGGCTCTCGGCGGCGGAGATCTCGTTCGTGAGCGTGTTGGCGCTCATGGAATTCCACTTGTCCTGCAACTTCTCGCCGTTCTTCAGCTTCTCAGTGCCGGCGACCACCTTCTCCTCCAATGCGGCGATGCGTGCGGTGCGGGCCTTCCAACTCGCGGTGAGCGGCTTGAGCACGAAGCTGTCGCCCACGAGCAATAGGACGGCGGTGATGGCCAGACCGGCCAAGAGTTGTTCGCGGTTCTTATGGTTCATTTGCTGGCTTGGGTCTCGCCCCAGTGGAAATTGAAGGTGAATTCAAGCGGTTGGTTGTTCTGCCCGCCCTTGCTATACTCGAGCTTGATGTCAGTGACGTTCCGGGCGGCTTGAAGCTTTTCGCGCATCTTCAGCATCGCGGTGGTGTTCCGCGCTGTGCCGCTGAAGGTCACGCCCGAGCGGTCGCGAATCTCGATGGACTTGGCGGAGACCGTGCCGTCCTCCGGGAACGCCTCGGTGAGCGTCTTCAAAATAGTCATCGCCCGGAACGACTCGTCATACCACGGGCGGAACTTCCGGATCTTTGCGCTGAGCTGGTCCACCTGCGTCACGCGAGCCTCCATCCCCTGCCACTGGGATTCCAGCCGCGTGAGCTGCCACTGTTGCCAGCCGAAGAGCGCGGCCATGACGAACATCACGCAGCCCAGCAGTCCGGCGCCATAAACCAGCTTCTTCGAGGAATACTGCTCCATGAACTGCTGCCACTGGCTCACGTGCGGCGGCAGGAACTCAAAGCCCGATGCCTTGCCCGTCAAGTGCCGCACCACCAAGGCCAGCGCGGCATTTGCGCTCGTCCCACTCGGCAGCGTCACGCCGAACTCCAGTGGCGCGAACTCCTTCACGAGCTGCGTCCGCAACCCCAACGCCTCGGCCCGCGCGCAGAGTTGCTCCTGCAATTCCTCCGCGAGGTCGCCTCCGCCGAACACCTTCAAGTTCCGCACCGTCGCGCGCACGTCGTCCGGCAACTGGCCGAGCGTGATGCGCAGTTCGCGCGCGAGATAATCCTTCTGCACGCGCCGTTCGGAGCCGTCCTGCTCGAACGCGCCTTCCAGCATCCGCAGCGCACAGACGCCGCCCTGCGCCGTGACTTGCAGCGCCACGCCCTTCTCACCGGGCACGAGGGCCACCACGCCGCCCGCCGTGGCGGACTCGCCCACCGGTTGCAACGCCGTGATGCCGAGGGTGAAGCTCACCGGGCGCAACCCGATGGATTCCAGCGCCCCCTGCAAGCGCGTGACGTGGTCGCGCGGGATGGCGATGACCGTCGCGGTGCGCTCGCCGTCCGCCGCGCCGACGAGCGACTGCGCGAGCATCAACGTCTCCGGCGCGTAGGGGAAACCGCGCTCGGCCTCCATCGCGAGCAACGCCTGCACGTCTTCGGGCGACAGGCCAGCCGGGACTTTCACCGCGAGCGTGAGCACCCAGTTCAACGGCACGCCGACGACGCACCGGCGGTCCCGAAGCCCGGCGGCTTCGAGATGCTTGCGCAGCTCTGCGCCGACGAGTTCAGGGTCGTTCGTGAGCGGGTCAAGCGCGAGCGTGACGCTGCCCACCTTGCGGATTTCGACCGACCCGTTCGTGCGCTTGGCCGCGACGAAGTCGAGTCGGCTGCCGTCGAGCACGAGGCCGAGGAGGGAGTTGGTTTTCTGTGAGCCAGTCATGTTCAAGGTGTGTCCTGCGCTTCAGCAATCTGTCGGCGGACTTCCAAGCCCAGCGCCCAGCCGAGGTGCGTGAGGTCCAGCCGTTGACGAATCTTCGCCCCGCCTTCGGTGGTGTCGAAGATGAACTTCACGCGCGAGTAGCCGCGCCCGTGGTGGCCGAGCGCCGCGATGTCCGCCGTGTGAACGTAGCTGCGACCAGTGATGAACGGGCCGACCTGCTCGGCGACCTGCGCCTCCAGCGCGTCCTTCAGCCACGCGATGGAATGCTGCGTGTCCGTGCCGGAGCGGGTGGCGATGAGCGCGTCGGCCTTCTCAGCATCGAGGCCAGGCAGGCAGGCGAGCACGGTGGCGGTGGCAGTGTTCACGTTCACCAAGCCTTCGAGCATGGCATTGGTCGAGGTAGTCACGTCGTTCTCGATGAGGTGAAACTCCTCGGCGGTCAGCCCGCTGCGGACGTAGAACTGAAGCATGCTGCCGTTCGTGTTGTTGCCGGAGGGCGGCGGCTGGTTCGTGCCGCCGGGCGGAGCACTGGTGGAGAAGCGCAGCAGCACTTGCGGCACCCGTTCCGCACTGATGCCGACTTCCGTCATCAGCCGCGTCAGCCCCTGCACGTCTAGGGTGGCGATGTTGATTTTCGCGTCGCCGTTGGTGCGCGTGTTCGGCTGCTTGCTGTGGACGGTCACGTAGGCGAGCACGCCGCGGTTGAGCACGCCGTCGTGGTTGTCGTTCGGCGAAGTGGCGTCCTCATCGTCCTCGTTGCGGTCCAGCACGGCGTTCATGTTCGCGTCCTCGTCGTAGAGGATATCCTGAGTGAAACCATAGACCAGCCGCAGCTCTTCGATGCTCTCGAAGGGCGCGTTCTTGGAGCGGTAAGGCGGGTTGAGCCGCGCGTAAATCTCATCCTCCGCGCCGTTCTCCGAGGGGTTGCTGTCCTCATCGCGCCAGTCCACGACGGCGGCGGCGAGTTCGGCACTCATGCGCGGCAGCTTGGCAAGCATCGCGGCGGTGGCGGTGTTGAGGTTGAGCTTCGCGCCCTCGTCCACGAGGCCGAAGGTGACTTCGAGGTCGTCCTCTTCGTCGAGCGGTTGGCCGATGAGCCAGAAGCGCGCGGTGCCGATTTGGATGGCCTCGACTTTGAGGCTGGCGGGGTCAGGTGGGACGCCCGGCTCGGTGACGTTCACCAGCGCGTTGCTGAGGTAACGCGCCGCGCCGGCGATGGCTTGCTCGGCTTCGAGCGTGGCGACACGGTTGTCAGCCGCGCGGAGTTCGAGGGAAGAGGAGTTGGCGAAGTAGATGGCGAGGCTGACGAGGCCGAAGGCAACCCAGAGGACGATGATGAGGACGGAGCCGCGCTCGGCAACCCCGTGCCGGGGGCTTCCAGCCGCCCTCCGAGACGCTTGCACGCTCGGCATGGCTTCGGGCTGTCCACACACAATGCGGCGGCTGGAAGCCGCCGGCACGGGTTGCTGCGGCAGTCTCATTGCGAGCCTCCTGCGGGGGCGTTCGTGCTGGCCTCGATGACGATGGGGACGATGAGTTCGATGGGCTGCTGCCGGCTGGCGCGGTCTTCAAAGGCCATTTGAAGCTGCAGCCTAATCGCGCGCGGGAGCTTCGGGTCGGCGGTGGCCGAGTCCCACGATTCCAGCCAGTCCGTGCCGTCGTGGAAGAAGAACGTCGCTTCGGCCACGTCGGCGAGGAGGAGTTGCTCGACCGGTTCTTCCGCCACGTTGCCGGACGGGAGCAGGTTGCGCGTGACGGCGCGAACGAGGTCTTTGCCCAGCGCGTTGCGGTTCGTGGAGTCCACGAGGAGGTAGGCGATTTTCTGCACGCTCGGCCACGGGGACGAGGTGTCGAGCAGGCCGGAGTAGGTGTAGAAGTCCGGTCCCACTTGCGAGGTCAGGCCTGCCGCACTGCCCGTGCCAGAGGCTGCGCCAGCCAACGAACCGAAGCGCGGCTGGCTGGTGGCGCCGCTGCCGGTGGGGGAGGTTTGGAGGTCGTGCGCGAGCGTGCCGGGCGGCGCGAGGCTGGCGAGGTCGCGCTTGAGGATGATGAGCGCCTGGGTGAGCGGGAGGGATTTTTCGAGCGAGGCGGCGGAGCGGTTCCGCAGCTTCAGAGCGCTGTAGAAAACGCTGTTGATGGCCGCCAGCACGATGGCAAAGGCGACAACGGCAATCAAAAGCTCCAGCAAGGTGAAGGCGGCGCGTCCGGCAGCCAAACGACTTTGGCCCTTGGACTCTTGGACTTTGGACCCAACGAAGTTCACAGCGTGGTCCCCTCCGTCAGCGTGCTGACCGCCACTTCGTATTCGCGGCCTTGCACAAAATACACGACGCGCACCGTGGTCTCCTGCAACTCGCTATCCTCGACCCACGCGGCGGATTCGATGGTCCACTGGTATTCGTGCGGGCCTTCGGTCACCGAGCCGTTGTCGCCGCTGGGCAGGGAACCAGTCACGGCGAGTTCGCTCAGGACGCGGTCGGCTACCCGTGCAGCCACGGCTTTCCGCTCGCCGACTTGTCCGGCGAGGCTCGCGATCCGCAGGCCCTCGAGCGCCACCGGAATGACGATGGCCATGAAGAGCAGCGCCGCCAGCACCTCGGCCAGCGTGAACGCGGCGCGTGTGCGCTTAACGCTGTTGCTGGAGGGTGCGAATCTCATAGTTCAAGCGCGTGGCGCTCTGGGCGATGGCGAGGGCGGGGCCCTCGGTGAGGTCGTCCGCCGCGCGCTGGCGGAGGATGACGGCGGTGGGGCTCTTGTCACCGATGAAGCCATCGGAGGTGAAGCGGAGGATTTTGATGGGTCTGGTGCCGGTGGATCCGTCGTCGTCGTTGGCGAACTCGGCCTCGGGGTCATCGAAGTTATCTTGGCCGGAGATTTTCTTGGCCGGGGCGGCGGTGACTTCAAAGCTGAGTTCCTCGGGTAGCTTGTATTGCACGGCCCGGCTGTCGCTCTCCAGGAAACCGGCCTGCGCGCGGAGGCCGTAGAGCTTCTGCTGCGTGTCCACGAAGAGCTCCATCGGCACGCCCTCGGCCACGGCGCGGCTGGAGGCGTAGTGCGTGAGCGAGAGGAAGCGGCGCGCCTCGGAGTCGAGGTCGCGGCCCTTGAAGAAGCCTTTCAGCGACGGCAAGGATACGCTCACGACGATGGTGATGAGCGCCATCACCAGGATGAGTTCGATGAGGGTGAAGGCGCTCCGAAAAGGGGCGGACGTCCAACGCCCAGCGCCCAACGGCGAACGTTCAACGCACGCGTTTGGAACGCGGGGCGCAGGACGTTGATCGTTGAGCGTTGGGAACTTCATTGGCGGCTCCTTACTTGGCCTTCGACCAGTTGGTGATGTCGTCCTCGGTGCCTTCGCGGCCGTCGGTGCCCATGCTGTAGATGTCGTAGCTGCTCGGGTTGTTGCGGCCGGGGCTTACATAGACGTAGGGCTTGCCCCACGGGTCCACGGGGACTTCCTTCATGTAAGGGCCTTTCCAGCCTTGCACATCGCTCGGAGCCTGCACGAGGTCGAAGAGACCTTCGCTGCCCTTGGGATAACTGCCAGTGTCCACTTCGTAGGCGTCCAGCGAGGTGCTGAAGCCGGCAATCTGCGTCTTCGCGGCGGCGTTGCGCGCGTCGTCGGTGCGCCCGGCGAACTTCGGAACGACGATGGCCGCGAGGATGCCGAGGATGACCAGCACGAGGAGGAGCTCGATGAGGGTGAAGCCGCGCCGGGAGTTGAGAGTTGAGAGCTGAGAGTTGAGAGGCTTATTAGTGCGGATGTTCATGGTTTTTGAGAGTGGTTACTTGATGTGTTCTTGGAGGGTGAAAATCGGGATGACCATGCCGATGAAAATGGTGCCGATGAAGGCAGCGATGAAGAAGAGCATCAGCGGTTCGGCCATCGCCACCGCGGTCTTCAACTGCCGGTCCAGGTCGCCCTCGGTCACGTTGGCGATGCGGATGAGCTCGCCGTCGAGTTTGCCGCTCTCCTCGGCCACGGAAATCATTTCCAAGGTCGAGCCGTTGAAGAGCACGCGGCAGTCGCCAAGGCTCGGGCCGAGCGCCTTGCCCTCCTTCACGCGGTCAATTGAGTGCGCCACGGCGTCCACGAGAATCTGGTTGCCGATGGAGCGGCGCGCGACGTTCAGGCAGGCGATGAGCGGCACGCCCGCGCCCAGCAGCGTGCCCAGCATCCGGCAGAAGCGTGACATGGCGAACTGCGCGACGAGGCTGCCGATGGTCGGGACGCGCAGGATGAAACCTTCCCAAGCGCGGCGTCCGGCGGGCGACGTGACCCAGGTGCGCGCCATGTAGCCGCCGAGAAACAGGCCGAGCAGCACCAGCACGCCGTAGCTGCGCAGCAAGTCGCTCGCGCCGATGATGATCTGGGTGAGTAGCGGGAGCTTCGCGCCGAACCCCGCGAACACGAGCTGGAAGCGCGGGATGAAGAACACGAGCAGGAATACCAGCACGCCCAGCGCGAGCACGAGCAGGATGGCCGGATAAAGCATCGCGGTCATGACCTTGCCCTTCATCTCTTTCTCACTCGCCTGAAAGTCGGCGATTTGCGCGAGCACCACGTCGAGGAACCCGCCCGTCTCGCCGGCCTCGACCATCGCGACATAAACACGCGGGAAAACATCGGGCGACTTGGCCATCGCGTCGGCGAGCGTCATGCCGTCCACGACGAGGTCGTGAACTTCCTTCCACTTCGCCTGTGCCACGGGGCTGGATGCCTCGCGCTGGAGAATGACCAGCGCGCGGCTCAATGGCACGCCCGCCGCCAGCAGGCTGGAGAGCAGGCGCGTGAAGTTCTCCAGCATCCGCGCGGAAATCTTCGGCGTGCCGAAGCTGAGGGTGGGGGGCGCGGGGAGGTTGGCGGCGGCTTTCGCGTCTTTCGGAGACGCGTCTTTCGCGGAGGATTTGGGTGCGGGCTTGGTTTCCTTCGCGACGGGCTTGGACGGAGCCGTGACGGTCTTGGTGCTGCCGCCGTTGCGCTCGGTGAGGCTGATGGGCCGCAAGCCGCGCGATTCCATCTGCTTGAACGCCTCCTGCCGCCCACCGGCTTCGAGGACGCCCTCGGCGACGGAGCCGTTCGCATGCAGGGCGCGATATTGGAAGGTCGTCATGGATTAACGAGCCACAGCCAGTTCCGCGGCCGTCTCCCCGCCGTCGTCCTTTTCATCCACGCTCGTGCGGGAAACCTCCTTGGCGGTCGTCACGCTCAGGACTTCCTCGACGGTCGTGGCGCCTTGGCGCACGAGCCGCCAGCCGTCCTCGGCCAGCGTGCGCATCCCGTTGCGCAGGGCGGCGTCGCGGAGCTTGTCGGCGGAGGTGTTTTGCAGAATCAACTGCCGGATTTCCACGTTGGTGTCCATCCACTCGAAGATGGCGTTGCGCCCGTGGAAGCCGGTGTTGCGGCACTCGCGGCAGCCGACGGACTTGTTAATCGGGTGGTTCAGCGGGATGCCGAGCTTGGCCTTGTAAGTGGCGGCGGTCGGCGAGTCGTCCACGACCTTGCAATGCGGGCAGAGCACCCGCACGAGGCGCTGGGCCAGCACAGCTTCCAGCGAGCTGGCGACGAGATAGGGTTCAACCCCCATGTCCACGAGGCGAGTAATCGCCCCCGGCGCGTCGTTGGTGTGCAGCGTGGAGAAAACCAAGTGACCGGTCAGCGACGCCTGCACGGCTATCTGCGCCGTCTCGTGGTCGCGGATTTCGCCGATGAGCACCACGTCCGGGTCGTGGCGCAGGATGGAGCGCAGCCCGCGCGCGAAGGTCAGGCCGGACTTCTCGTTGACCTGAATCTGATTAACGCCCTTGAGCTGATACTCGACCGGGTCCTCGATGGTGATGATCTTGCGGACGTGGTCGTTGATTTCGTTCAGCGCGGTGTAAAGCGTCGAGGTCTTGCCAGAGCCAGTCGGGCCGGTGACGAGCACGATGCCGTGCGGGAGCTGGACGACGCGCCGGAAAGAATCCAGCTCGCGCTGGTTCATGCCGAGGTCCCCCATGCCGCGCAGCTTCGAGTTCTGGCGCAGCAGACGCATCACAACGGCCTCGCCGTGGAGCATCGGGATGATGGAGACGCGGATGTCCACCTCGTGCGTGTCCACGCGGATTTTGATGCGGCCGTCTTGCGGCACACGCTTCTCGGCAATGTTCAGGTGCGAAAGGATTTTTACGCGCGAGACAATGGCGGGCTGGAAACGCTTCAGCGACGGCGGCACGGGCACTTCCTGCAAGTCGCCGTCAATGCGGTAGCGGATGCGGAACTCGTCCTCGAAGGGTTCGAGGTGGACGTCCGACGCGCGGAGTTCGATGGCGTCGCGGAGCACTTGGTTCACGAAGCGAATGATGCTCGCGTCCTCGGCGGCGCTGTCGAGGTCATCGTCCGCGATGCCTTCCTGCACCACTTCGAGGCCGGCCTCCTCGTTGAGCGTGCCGATGGTGTCCGCGCCGACGCCGAGATGTTTCTTCATCTCGCGCTCGATGGCTTCGCTGGGCGCGAGGACGGGCGTGAGCGAGAGGCCGGTCATGGCCTTGAGCGCGTCGAGGCCCTGCGTGGCGAAGAGGCGGCTGGTGGCGACTTCGACGACGCCATTCGTGCGGCGGAGCGGGAGCAAATGCTCCTTCAGCAGCACGCGCGCGGGGAACAGGGAGAGCACCTGACGGTCCGGCTCCACGGCGTCGAGCGCGGTGAAGGTCACGCCATATTCCGTCGCCAGCCAGCGCAGGACTGCATCCTCGGTGGCGTTGACGGCGACTGCGCCAAGCTTGGCAAACGCCTGCGCATCGAGCGGCGAGAGCTGGCGGGCGGCAATCATCCGCTCCAGCAGTTCGCGCGTGGCCGTGTCGTTGGTGGTCAAGAGGCTCATCCCTGTTTCCCAGTGGCGGGCGTGGCTTACTTGAGCAGGCCGACGGCGACGAGCGTGGCTTCCTGGCGGACGGTCAGCACTTGGCGGAGGTCGTCCGCGGCCTTGTCATACTTGGCTTCGGCGGCCTTGCGGGCCTCGCGCACCTTGGCCATCCGCTGCTTCAATTCGTCGGTCGGGGCTTTGTTGGTCACGGCTTTGGAAAACGCCTCTGCCTCCGGGTTCGGCGTGCCGCCGAAGGGGCTGCCGCCGGTGCCGCCACGGGTGCGACCGCCTTGGTCGCCGCCGGGAGCGGCCCCGCCGCCTTGGTCGCCGCTGCGGCTGAAGAGCAGGCGCATATCCCCGTTGAGGGAGCGGGCTTCACGCTGCGCTTCCGTGACCTTCTCGATGCGGGCGTAAATCAGCTTCCACTCATCCTCGCTCTTCACATCGAGGAGTTCGCGCATGCGCTCCGCCATGCGGGCGCGCATATCTTCCGGGTTGAAGCCGCCGCGCGACTTCTGCTCCTGAGCGGTGGCAGTGCTGGTGAGCCCGCCGAGGGCGAGGGCCGCGGCGGCGAGGATGGCTAGCTTCTTCATACGGGTTCTTTCGGACTTGGGTTGTGTTGTGACAAGTGCGCTCGCACAGCGGGCGCGGTTTGGCCGTCTTACGCAACACCCATGCCAAGATGGATTTACGGTTTTGC
>SIBB01000015.1 GCA_009695395.1 Pedosphaera sp.
GCCGGAGAGGAACTGCACGTCGTCAATCAGTAGCAGGTCGGTCTGGCGATACTTCTTGCGGAAGCGGGCAAGGGAATTTTCCTGCAGGCCGGCGATGAACTCGTTAGTGAACTTCTCGGTGGTCACGTAAGCAATACAAACCTGCTTCTTGTGCGCTGCGACATGGTGGCCGACGGCGTGGAGGAGATGCGTTTTGCCCAAGCCGACGCCGCCATAGAGGAAAAGTGGATTGTAGGATTTCCCAGGGTTCTCCGCGACCGCGCGCGCAGCCGAGTGCGCGAACTGGTTGTTGCCGACGACGAATGTGTCGAAGGTGTTGCGCGGATTGAATCCGAGTTCGGCTTCTGCCGGTGCGTGGTTCTGGCTGCGTGTAGGTGCCGTGCTCGCGGCGGGCTGAACAGCCTTGGCCTTGGCTGGCAGATGATTCGTCTTCGGCACGTGCGCGGCGATACGAAAGCGCACCTCCAGTTGTTTCCCCGTGGCGCTCGCGATCACGTCGCGCAAGAGGCCAAAATAATTGTCCTTGAGCCACATCTCACAGAAGTCATCAGTGACTTCGAGCGTGAAGGATTCCCCGTCTGTCGCGACCGCACGCAGCGGCGCAAACCAGAGTTTGAAAACCTCGGGGTTGAGTAGCGAGCGGAGGTTTTCCTGCGCTGCTGACCAGATTTTTTCGGCGTTGGGCTGCATTTGCGTTATTTTTCGCAAAAGCTCGATTTCGTCGGGCTTATTCACGCTGCCCCGTCACCGTCCCGGTAACACCGATAAAGGCGCGGTTTTTCGCGCAAATTTCGGAGTGTTGTGGGGAGTGGAGAGTCGGCTTCATGTCGGCGCACTTGAGTTGTCGAAATCGGCTTAACAAGTTCTTTTACAATTACTTACAATACGAAAATCTCAGTTTTGAGGAAAAACGTCCCTCAGTGATTTGGCAACTGGAAGTGCATTGAGTGCGCATGCTTGTAGGCGAGCATCAATGGACTGGGAAGGACATTTTATTAGCTCTTGTTCGCAAGTTGTTCACAACCGGTGTTTCGCCAATAAAATCATGGTTTTCCGTATTTCCGGTCCCGCAGTCACGCGTCCTAACCGCAACGACAGCACAAAGTTTTTCAGATCATACTGCCGCGTCGCCGGTCTCCTCGGTGCGGATGCGCACCACGCTCTCGATGGTGCTGATAAAAACCTTTCCATCGCCGATCTTGCCGGTCTTGGCGGCGCCGACGATGGCCTTCACAGCAGCCTGAGCATTTGCCTCGGTCACGACGATTTCGAGCTTCAGCTTCGGGAGAAAGTCCACCGTGTATTCGCTGCCGCGATAAATCTCCGTGTGCCCCTTTTGCCGCCCGAAGCCCTTTACCTCCACCACCGTCATCCCCTCGATTCCCATGCCCGTCAGGGCCTCTTTCACATTGTCGAGTTTGAAGGGTTTGATGATGGCCTCGATTTTCTTCATATAAGGTGTAGTGAGGCCTGATGGTAGACGTGTTCCTCGTGCTGTAAATCGGAAACTCAACGCGCGCGCAAATTACTTCCGTCGCCACTCCACCTTCGGCGGCTCTGGCAACCCTTGTGCGCGCAGCGCCGTGCGGAAGTGCATCTTCCCCACTCGCGCCAGCGTCCCGACGCCGTGCTGCTCGAAAATTGTCTTGGCCACCTTGTCGACGGCGGCGGACGCGCCCTTCGGCAACTCCACACCGATCTCCCTGCCCATCGCAGCCAGACCCGTGACGAACGCGTGCCTCGCCAATATGGAAGCCGCCGCCACCGCGAGGTCTGCCTCCGCCTTGTGTCGCTGCACGATCTTCAGCTTCAAACCACGCGCCTTCGCCTCGCGCGCCACCGTCGTCTCCGTCGCCGCGAACTGGTCAATGATCGCGTGCTCCGGCGGCGGGTTCAGGTGATGCGCCGGAGCGAGCACGGCGAGGATCGAGTTCACGTGGCCCTTCGCGAGCAACGGATTCAGGCTGCCGATGTCGCGGTAGCGCTGGTTGTAATTCACTCCGCCGAGCGTGAGCACCTCGTTGTGGCAGCCGGGCGTCTCGCGAATCACTTTGGCGAGGTCCGCGATTCGTCGGTCGCTGCCGATGTTCTTCGAGTCCTGGATGCCTGCGTCCTGCCACGCGCGCACCACCGACTCGTTCACATACACCGCCGCCACACACAGCGGGCCGAAGAAATCGCCCTTGCCCGACTCATCCACGCCGATCCGCGCCACGAACATCTCGGGGTGCAACACCTCCTCGTAGCCCACTTCCGCGCGTTTCAAAATCTCCGGCTCCAGCACGAACTCGACGAATTCCTGCGTGCCTTTGCCCTGCAACACCAGCTTGCCGCTCTCGTAAAACACGACGTTCAACTTGTCCTTCTCACCCGCGAACCGCGCGTAAGGCACGGTGCGCGGCTTGAACCCGTGCTCTCGCAAATGAGCGTCCAGGGCGGTGGCCTGCTCGTCCGTCAGCTTGCACGTGTGCATTGTCATCGTTTTCACACGGCGAGTTTCGAGTTTTGAGTTTCGAGTTTCGAGTGCAAAGTGCGCCCGCGTGCCGAGACCAACCGACAGTTCAAAGTGCAAAGTTCAAAGTTCAAAGTCGCGCTCACCTACCACCGCGCGCCGCCCTGGCTTTCAACCCTCCCTCGTTCCCTCGCTACTGGACTGGTTTGCCACCGCCGCCCGCGACCTCCCATGGCGGCGCACGCTCGATCCCTACGCGATTTGGGTCTCGGAAATCATGCTCCAGCAGACACAGGTGAAGACTGTCATCCCCTATTGGGAGCGCTGGATGCGCGAGCTGCCGGACATCGCCGCGCTCGCCGGTGCCTCAGAACAGCGCGTGCTGAAACTCTGGGAAGGCCTCGGCTACTACACGCGCGTTCGCAACCTGCAAAAGGCCGCGCAGCAAATCGTCGCCGAGCACGCCGGCCAGTTTCCGCGCGACTTCGGTGCCGTGCTCTCGCTGCCCGGTGTGGGTCGCTACACCGCCGGTGCTATCACCAGCATCGCCTTCAACGCACCCGCGCCGATCCTCGACGGCAACGTCATCCGTGTCCTCACCCGCCTCTTCGACATCGCCGGCAACCCGCGCGACAAAGTCACGAACGCCCACCTCTGGCACCTCGCCGCCCAACT
The DNA here is from genome assembly GCA_009695395.1 of Pedosphaera sp. GTDB lineage: Bacteria > Verrucomicrobiota > Verrucomicrobiia > Limisphaerales > SXTU01 > SXTU01. The sequence continues at coordinate 3,128 of SIBB01000015.1, forward strand.
TGTTGAAGCCGCCGCTCTTCACTCCTCACTCTTCACTCCTCACTCTTCACTGCTCATCTCCGGCCCCTGCTCCGCGCTGAACCAGTCACTCATGGAACTCGGCGCGACCCTCTGCACCCCGCAGAACGCGAAATGCCCGCAGTGCCCCGTGCGCTCTCACTGCGCCGCACGCCGTGAGGGCCGCGTGGATGAGCTGCCGAACCTCGGCCCGCGCGCTGCCGCCACGGCTCGGGAGTTTCACGCCTTCGTGGTGGAGCAGGACGGGGAATTTCTGGTGACGCAGCGACCGGCGAGAGGTGTCAACGGGGGTTTGTGGGAATTCCCAAACCTTGAAGTCACCGGCGACACCCGCCCGCCGCCGGACTCGCTGAAACAGCTTTTGCAAATCACCGCCCGTTGCGAGCCACTCTGCGAGGTCAGGCACACCATCACCCGCTACCACATCACACAGCGCGTATTTCGGGTTCGCTCGGCAGCGGCGGCGGACGGCATCCCGACGGACACTCGGTGGCTGGGCTTGGCGGAACTGCATGCACTCCCCTTCACCAGCGCGCACCGGCGCATCTTGCGACGGCTCGCAACGGGGAGCTGACTACTCCTTCCGCGCCGGGGCCAAGTCGCGGAAGTTCGCCTCGTAGAAGTGTGTGACATTTGCCAACGCCAAGCGTAGCCCCTCGCGTTGACGCTCCCGTCCTTGCCCGGTAGCGTCCTTCGCATGATTGATTTGGCCGAAGCCCAGCCGCGCAGCGCCGACCTGACGCTGCCGCGTCTGCGCGGTCCGCGCCCGCCCGCTCAGACCGAGGCGCTTGCCGGCGAAATTCTTGCCCTCAAGCGCCAGCACAACGCCGTCATCCTCGCGCACAACTACCAGGTGCCAGAGATACAGGACGTGGCGGATTTCGTGGGCGACTCCCTCGGTCTTTCTCAGCAGGCGGCGAGCACCAGCGCGGATGTGATCGTCTTCTGCGGCGTCCACTTTATGGCGGAGACGGCGAAGATATTGAACCCCGGCAAGATCGTCGTCCTGCCCGACAAGGACGCCGGCTGCTCGCTGGAGGAAAGCTGCCCCGCGCCCGAGCTGGCGAAGCTTCAGGCGACGAACCCCAACTTCTACACCATCGCTTACATCAACTGCTCGGCGGCGGTGAAGGCTTTGAGCGACGTGATTGTCACCAGCGGCAACGCCCTCAAGATCGTCAACGCCGCGCCCAAGGACCGCGACCTCCTCTTCGTGCCCGACGAGAACCTCGGCGCGTGGGTGATGGAGCAGACGGGCCGCCCCATGACCCTCTGGCGCGGCAACTGTTACGCCCACGTCGAGTTCCAGCGCGACAACATCCTGCGCGCCCGCGCCGCCTATCCCGACGCGAAGATCGTCGTCCACCCGGAGAGCCTGCGCGAGGTCCGCGAGCTGGCCGACGTGGTCTGCTCGACGGAGAAGATGATCACCTATTGCAAGAACAGCCCCGCGCGGCGCTTCGTCATCGTCACCGAGTCCGGCATCATCCACCGGATGCAGAAGGAGTGCCCGGACAAGGAATTCCTCTGCGCCCCCGTGTTCAACGTGATGCAACTGCCCACGGACAACTGCCGGTGCAGCGAGTGCCGCTACATGAAGATGAACACGCTGGAAAAACTGCGCGACTGCATGAAGCACCTCGCCCCGCGTGTGGAGATGCCCGCCGACATCCTCGCGAAGGCCCGCGCGCCCATCGAGCGGATGCTGGAAATCTCGGCTCGGGCTTGACCGTTTCGCCCCGTTCTACGCTGCTTCCAACTGTATCCTTCCTGCTGAGCAGATCGAGCTACCGCACCGCTTCACTTCTTCGGCAACTGCGCCTCGATCTTCGCAGCGACCTGCTTCGCGAGGAACTCGGAGCCATCCCTGTTGAAATGCACGTCCTTCGGGTTTTGCAGCTTGGCTAGGTGCGGCGTGATGGCGGCGTTGAGGTCGTTGATGGCGACGCCGGTTTCCTCCATGACCTTCCGGGCGATGGCGTTGTAGGTCGGCACCTTGTCGAACGCGCGCGGCGGGTTCAGGTCGCCGTCTGGGATCGGCGTGATGGTGGCCCAGATGAGTTTCGCGCCGGTGGCCTGCAACTGCTTCACGATGTCGCGCAGGTTCCGATCGTAGTCAGCGGGCGGGACCTGCTGCTGAGCGGGCTGCATGAACTTCGCGTCGTGGATCCCGAAGTTGAAATGAATCACATCCCACTTTCCTGTGCCGAGCCAGGCCTTGAGGTTCTTCAGTCCGTTGACGGTCGGGCCGCCGTTGGCCGGGATGCGGTGGACGTTGGCCTTGCTCTTGAGCAGTTCGCGCACGGACAGGGTGTAGCCCATTGAGATCGAGTCGCCGATGAGCAGCACGCGCGGCAGCCCCGGCTCGTCAGTGATGGGCGCCGTGACTGGGCTGGGCGCGGGCTTGGCCTTCTTTGCGTCGGTCTTGGGCTTCGGGTCCTGTGCGGAACAAACGATCGAAAGCGCCAGCCACGCGAGCGCGGAGGCTGTCGGAAGAAGAGATGGCAGTTTCATGCGGACGATTGGTAGCAAGTCCTCCCCGTTGTCACAAGCTGGAGCGAGCGCGGACTGCGCGGACGTTCACCTGCGCCGGAAGAACGTTTCCTGCAGAGAACCCTTCTCCGTCCGCACCACCATGCCGGGCTTCACGTTGTTGCGCTGGAACCAGCCCTGGCGCATCTCCAGCACGAACTGCACGCGCTCGCTCTCCGACGGAAGGGTCGTCTCATCCCTCGGCCGCGCGGCATGGACTTCGAGCAACGCGCCGTCGGGCGCGATGTAGGCGATGTCCAAAGGGACGATCGTGTTCCGCATCCAGAACGCGCGGCGGTCCGCATCCTCGAAGATAAAAATCATCCCCTCCAGCTCCGCCATGTTTGTCCGCCACATCATCCCGACCTGGTGCTCGATGGGTGTGCGCGCGATCTCGGTGATCACCTCATGCGCGCCCAGCCAGAGCTTGAGCGTGGGGAGCTTCGGCTGCGGTTGGCCGGACTCCCTCAGGTCGGCGGCAGCGGCGGCACCGTGCTTGGGAGCGGAAGCCGGATTCGGACACGCCACCAGCAGCGCGCCAACGCAGGCGAGGAGCAGGGCGGAAAGTCGCTTCATGTGTGGCGAGCTTGGTCAGAGGGACAGACGAATGCAAATGCTTGAAGCGTGACGGCGCGGACTAGGCGAGTCACTTCGCGTCTCGCACATGCTTGTCCATCCAGCCGACCATCTTGTCCCACATCTCCGGCAGATACACGTGGCCGAGGCCGGGATAGACGATGTTCTCAAAGTTCGCCTCGGCGCGATACAGCCCGTAGGCCGGGCGAATCTTCGACTCCAGCTTGCGAATGCCTTCGATGGGCGAGCCGTAATCCTTGTCGCCGGTCATGTAGAGCATCGGGCGCGGAGCGGCGAGAGCCATGATGGCCTCGCTGTCGAAGTGGTTGAGCATCCCCGGCACGAAGTAGTAGATGCCGTGGTATTTCAGTCCCTCGATGCGAATGAGGTTCGTGTAACGCGTCATGCACGCGACGGCCACGCCCGCGCGCAGCCGCTCGTCGAGTGCCGCGAGCCACCACGCGCGCGTCGCGCCCATGCTGATGCCCGTGACGCCGATGCGCGACGCGTCCACTTCCTTGCGCGACGCCAGGTAATCCAGCGCCATCAAGTCGTCGCGCAGAATCATCCCCCACAGCGAGCGCCCGACCCAGAGGTTGAACTTCGACGCCGTCATCTCGCCCGCGCCGCCTTTCTCCGCGAGTCCGCCCGGCCCCTGCCCATTGCGCTCGCCGAAGCAGTAAGCGTCCACGCCCAGCACGACGTAGCCGCGCTTGGCGAGCTCTGGTCCCGGCATCACGGGTGTCGCGTTGGTGCGCATCAACTCGTCCTTGCCGATGTCGTATTGGCCACCGTGCCAGTGGCAATAGAGGATGGCGGGGGCTTTGCCGGAAACATTCTTGGGCAGGAACACGTAGCCCGGCACGGTCGCGCCCGCGCCGTTGTCGAAGGTGAACTTCTCGAAGATGTAATCGCCCCGGTCCTCGCGCGTGACGGTCGTGACCTTGGGCACCTTGGGGCGGGGCGGCAACTTGCCGAGCAACTGCCACAACGTCGCGCGCACCTCGCCGCGGCGCTTCTCCCACGTCGCCTTTGTCTTCGGCACGGAGAACTCGGGAGCGACAGGCGCGGCGGCGAGCCACGCCTCGGCGTTGGACACGTTGGTCTGGGCCATGAGCGAACCGGCGGCGAGGAACAGCGCGAACCCGGCAGCCTGTGAGTAGGAGAGTGATGGAATGGTTTTCATTGCGACAGGATTTCTGCGCGGATGAAAGCAGGTCGCGGCGCGTGGGCGAAGCGATTTTCTATGGCGTGCGGCGGCAGCGGCCGTTGGAGACTTGCAGCCCACCGCCACGACAGCGAGCATCGCCATCAACAATACGCACTTCATGAATCGCTCCGCCGCCAACCGCCGCAGTTTCCTCCGCACCTCCGGCCTCGCCACCCTCGCCGCCGCGCTCGGCGGGCCGATTCCCTTCGCGCGCAATCTCGCTCCCGGCCTCTTCCCCGACGCGCTCGCCCAGGCCGTCGCCGACCTTCTGCCGGACAAGCGCGGCCTGCGCATCCTCAGCGACCGCCCCATCGTCGCCGAGACGCCCGTCACGCTGCTCGACGATGAGCTCACGCCCACCGAGCGCCACTTCGTCCGCAACAATGGCCACCTGCCCGAACGCGCCGAGAAGCGGGACCTCGCCGGCTGGTCGCTGACCATTGACGGCGAAGTGGAGAAGCCGCTAAAGCTCACGCTCGCCGAGCTGCAAAGCCAGTTTCCCAAAGTCACCCGCGCCCTCGTCATCGAGTGCGCCGGGAATGGCCGCGCCGCCTTCAACCCGCCCGCTTCCGGCAACCAGTGGACGCTCGGTGGCGTCGGCTGCGCGAGCTACACCGGCGTCCGCCTCCGCGACGTGCTGCGCCGCGCGGGCGTAAAGGCGTCGGCCATTTACATCGGTTACGAGAGCGAGGACGCGCACCTGAGCCGCGCGCCCGGCAAGCAAGCCATCTCGCGCGGTGTGTCCATCGCCAAGGCACTCGACGAGCACACGATCCTTGCGTGGGAGATGAACGGCCAGCCCTTGCCCGCGCTGCATGGCTGGCCGCTGCGTCTTGTCTGCCCCGGTTGGCCCGCCTCGACCTCCGGCAAGTGGCTCAAGCGCATCTGGGTTCGCGACCGCGAGCACGACGGCGAGAAGATGACCGGCCACTCGTATCGGATACCGAAGTTTCCCGTCGCGCCCGGCACGAAAGTCGAGGCGGCGGACATGGCCATCCTTGAGGAGCTGCCGGTCAAGTCCTGCATCACCTTCCCCGCCACCGGCACGGAACTGCCGGCCAGCCAGTCCGTGCAATTGCGCGGCCAAGCGTGGAGCGGCTGGGGCGACGTGAAGGCCATGCATGTGAGCTACGACTTCGGCGCGACGTGGCTGCCAGCGAAGCTCTCCGCGCCCAGGAACCGCTACGCCTGGCAGCGGTGGTCGTTGGAATTGAAACTGCCGGTGAAGGGCTATTACGAACTCTGGGCCCGCGCCACGGACGAGAAGGGTTTCCAGCAGCCCATGCTCGTGCCCGGCTGGAACCCCGAAGGCTACTGCAACAACGCCATGCACCGCATCGCGCTCAAGGCGGTATGAAACTGCATCACTCCAATTCGGTTGCTGCCGCCGTCGCAGCAACAGCTCTGGTCGTGACTGCCGGCTGGCTCTTGGCGGCAGAACCCGTGGCATCTGGACCGCAGAACACCAGCGCCATCCAAGCCCTGAAACCCGGTCTAGGCCGCGAGCAGGTTCAGATCAACTGCATCCCCTGCCACTCGACCGCCATCATCGCCGCCACGCACGCCACCCGCCAGCGCTGGGACGAACTCATCACCACGATGCAGCAGAAGCACGGCCTCTGGCCGCTGGTGCCCACCATCCGCTCGCAGCTCCTCGACTACCTCGCCGCCACCCAGCCCCCGTCCGATCCCAGCCTCGACGCCGGCAAGCAAACCCCCTGGGCGCAGCCGCTCTACAGGCCAAATCCGCTGTGGTGAAGCCGCAATGAAGACGCATCCCCTTTTCCTCAACAGCGAGTTCATCACGACCGCCGCCGCCATCTCGGTGCGCAACCCCGCGACCGGCGAAGTCATCGCGCAGATGTCTACTTGCGGACGCGACCGCGTGGCGCGGGCATTGGCGGATGCGCACGGGGCGTTTCAGTTGTGGCGCAATGTCGTCGGGCGGACGCGCGGGGATTTCCTGCTGAAGATTGCCGCCGAGGTCGAGCGGCGGAAGGACGAGTTCGCCCGCACCATCACGATAGAAAACGGCAAGCCGCTCGCGCAGAGCGCGGGCGAGGTGGCGATGACGGTTGATCACCTGCGCTGGTTCGCCGAGGAGGCGCGGCGTGGTTACGGGCGAATCATCCCGCCGCAGGCCGAGGGTAAGCGACATCTGGCTATCAAGTCTCCCATTGGCGTGGTCGCGGCCATCAGCCCGTGGAACTTCCCGCTGGTGCTCGCCGTGCGGAAGGTCGCCGCCGCGCTCGCCGCCGGCTGCACCGTGGTGCTCAAGCCCGCCAGCGCCACGCCGCTCTGCGCTGTGCTGTTCGCGGAGTGCGTCCATGCGGCGGGTCTGCCGAAGGGCGTGTTCCAACTTGTGGCTGGTCCGGCGGCGGAGATCGCGGCGGAGTTTTTGGAGAACCCGCTGTGTCGCAAGATCACCTTCACCGGCTCGACCGAAGTCGGGAAGAAGCTCATCGCCGGAGCCGCCGCGCAGGTGAAGCCGCTCTCGCTCGAACTCGGCGGTCATTCCCCCGTGCTGGTCTTCGACGACGCGGACCTCGACCGCGCGCTCGAACAAACGCTGGTCGCCAAGTTCCGCAACACCGGCCAGTCGTGCATCGCGGCGAACCGCATCTACATTCAGCGCGGCATCGCGGAGCAGTTCATCCCCGCGTTCGTCGCGCGCGTGCAGGCGCTGAAGGTCGGCCACGGCATCGAACCCGGTGTGGACCTCGGTCCGCTCATCAATCCCGCCGCCGTGGACATCGCGCTCCGGCACATCGCCGACGCGCAGGCGAAGGGCGCGCAACTGCTCTGCGGCGGACAGCGCATCGGCGACATAGGCAGCGCGTTCCTTGCCCCAACCGTTCTCACCGGCGTGCCCGGCGCATCACTCGGCATGTGCGATGAGACCTTCGCCCCCGTCGCCTACGTGAACGTCTTCGATACCGAGGCGGAGGCCATCACGCGCGCGAACGACACGACCTACGGCCTCGCCGCCTACGTCTTCACGCGCGACTTGAGCCGCGCCTTCCGCCTGATGGAGTCGCTGGAGGCCGGGATGATCGGCATCAACGACGGGGTGCCCACGACAAGCAACGCGCCCTTCGGCGGTGTGAAGCAGAGCGGCTGGGGCCGCGAGTTGGGCACGGAGGGGATGGAGGCGTTTCTGGACACGAAGCACGTGAGCCTCGTGGTGTAGGGATGGAAAGGGTTCAGCCCTCTTTCCGCTGTGCAAGGTTCGCCAGCAGTTTCTCTGCGCAGGCGCGCGCGAACTCCGGCGCGTTGATGGCGCAGTCCAGTTCCACCACCTCAATGTCATTGCGTAGGAAAGCCTTCAACGCGGTGAAGAGGATGCGGTCGGCGATGGGGTCGTGAAACTTCTGGCCGGGCGCGCTGATGACGCTGATGGCTTTGAGCGGGAGCAGCACGGTCACGGGCGCGATGGAGAGGTTCACCTTCTCGGCGAGGATTCTGCCCAGATCGGCGCATTCCTCCGGCGAAGTGCGCATCAGTGTCACCTGCGGGTTGTGCTGGTAGAAAGTGCGGCCAGCGAACTTCGCGGGCACAGTGTCGGGTGCGCCGAAGTTGACCATGTCGAGGCAGCCGGGCGTGACGATGGCGGGCACGCCGTGGCGCGCGGCGGCTTCGCAACGCGTCGGGCCGGCCCCGAGGATGCCGCCGACCAACTCATCCGCCCACTCGGTGGTCGTGATGTCCAGCACGCCGGCGACCATGCCGGATTCGATGAGCGACTCCATCGCGCGCCCGCCGTTGCCGGTGGCGTGGAAGACGAGGACTTCGTAGCCAGCGGCCTCGAGGATTTTCTTCGCGGCCTGCGCGCAGTCCGTCGTGTTGCCGAACATGGAGGCGACGATGATGGGTTTGTCCTCGCCGGGCGGCGGGACGCTCTCGACCATGCCGCAGATGGCTCCTGCGGCGCGCGTGAGAATCTGCCGCGAGATGCGATTGATGCCCGCGACGTCCACCACGGAAGGGAACATCACGATGTCCTTCACGCCGACGTAGGGCGCGGTGTTGCCGCTGGCGAGGGTGGAGACCATCACCTTCGGAAAGCCAATCGGCAGCGCGCGCATCGCGGCCGTGCTGATGGCTGTGCCGCCGCCGCCGCCGAGGGAGATGACGCCGTCAATGCGCTGGTCAGCAACGAGCCTTGCCAGCACGACGGGCGCGCCCCGGGACATCGCGGCAACCGCTTCGCCCCGGTCTTTCCTGGCCACGAGCGCGTTCAAATCTGCGCCCGCCGCCGCTGCGATTTCATGCCGCGTGATGTGGGGCTGGAGCTTGGGTGCGTCGAGCGTGCCCGTGTCGATGACGAGCACTTGATGACCGCGTTGCTTGATGCGGTCCACGACGAAGGCGTGTTCCTCGCCCTTCGTGTCCATTGTGCCGAGAACTGCGATGGTCCCCATAGGTGGGAGTGCAGCGTAGCCGCTTGGGTTTGGAACGGCAGGAAATAATACGTCCGCGCTTCACAATTGTCAGGCTGTCCCCATAGGTCGCGTTGAAAGGAGCGCGCTTGCACCCGTGGCCCGGTTCGGCACTATCGCGTAATGCAATCTACCGCTTTCCGCCCTGCGTTGCTGACCATTTCCCTGCTCTGCGGCCTGACCTCGGACAGCTCGGCCGCGTCGCCCGATCTACGTTACCAGTTTAAGGTCGGGAGCAACTACGTTTACTCCATCCGCATCGAGGCGACGGAGCCGAAGTATGTCGCGACCTCCACCGGCAACCTCACTTACTCCATCAAGGCCGCAAATCAGGACGGCATCACTCTCACCCCCAAGGGTAGCGTCACCACCCAGCGAAAGGCGAAGGAAGGTGCGTCCGTCACCGTGCGCGCGCCGAGTTTCGGCGACGGCGTGCTGCGCATCGGCGGCTTCCGCTTCGGTAGCCTCGGGCCGATGGGCGGGCCGTTCGCCACACCGAACGAGGTGCAGATCGACGCGACGGGCCGCGTGCTGCGAGAAACAGGCGAGGCGCAATTGCCACAGGCCTTCGGCGCACTGTCGCGGCTGGTCATCGAGCAATTGCCGCCGACGGGCAAGGTCACCTTCGACCACAGCACCGACTGCGTGCTGCTCACCGAGGAGAAAGTGTTCAGGACGCCGATGACTTACACGCTCAAGGAAGTGCGGCTGCCTGCTAAGGAAAAATCCAGCTACTCCGTCGGCAAAGCGACCGGCAACCTCGTGCCGGTGAAAAAAACCTACGAGCTAAAGACTTTTGCGACCGTCGGCGGCCAACCGAAGTTCGAAATCAAAGGCGAGGGCACGAACACGTTCGATGTGAAGGCGGGCTTGTTCCGCGAACTGCTCTTCACCGGCAGCATCCTCGAGAACAGCGAGAACGTGACCGTGCGCGTGCCCATCACCATGACGGTGAAACTGCTCGAAGGTGAAGCGCTGACCGCCGCGCTCAAGCCGCCGCCGCCCTTGGCCACACCGGAGACCAAGCCCATCACAGCCGACGAGCGCGCCGCCCTGCTCGCCGACCTCAAGGGTGACAACAAGGCCAAGCGCAGCCTCGCGCTGCATCGTTTTCCCACTGTGCGGCCCGACGGTGAAAAGGCCGAAGTGGAAGCCGAGCTCTTGCGTTTCCTGAAAGACGAGGACCAGTTCGCCCGTCAGTTTGCCGCGAAAGGACTGGCCGTGTGGGGCGGCAAGGACAGCGTGGAGCCGCTCATCAAGCAACTGGACGACACCGCCTTTCCCGCGCGCTGGGGAGCCATTGAAGCACTCGGCCACTTGAAGGACGCCCGAGCTGCAGCGCCGCTCGCTAAACTGGTGGCGGACCGCAAAGACGCCCACCAAGTCTCAACTTCCCTCAAGGCGCTGGGCGCAGACGCCGAGGACGCCGTGCTGAAACTGGTCACGCACGAGAAGCCCGAAGTGCGCCGCGACGCCTGCCAAATCCTGAAGGCCATCGCCACGAAGAAGAGCGAGGCCGCGTTGGCCAAGGCGGCGAGCGACGGCGACAGCCTGACCGCGATGTTCGCAAAGGAAGCCCTGAAGACGGCCAAGGGCGGGCAGTAGTCCGTGCGGCGACGCGCAGTCGCCGGCATGAAAGCTCCCGCTACTTCAACTCCCGCCCATACCGCTCCCACTTGCCGCGCAGCTCGGCGAGCAAGGACGCATGCTTCGCGTCGTTCAGCAGGCTGCGCTCCTCGAGCGGGTCGGCTTGCAGATCGTAGAGTTCCTCCTTCACCGGTGTCTCGGCGATCCATCGCAGATACTTCCAACGCTCCGTGCGCACGCCTTCGCTCTGCGGGATGCGGGCGGCGACGCTGTGATGCTCGTAGAAGAACTCCGTGCGCCAGTCCTTCGGCCACTCGCCCTTGAGCAACGGCGCGAGGCTGCGGCCTTGCATCGCCTTCGGCACGGGCACGCCGGCCAGCTCCAGCATCGTCGGCGCGAAGTCCACGTTCAGCACCATCGCCTTGGAGCGCTGGCCGGGCGTGGCTTTGGGCGCACGTGGGTCGAAGATGAACGACGGCACGCGGATGTCCTCCTCATACATGAACCACTTGTCCGCCATGCCCCGGTCGCCGAGCGCAAAGCCGTTGTCCGCCGTGAACACGATGACCGTGTTGCCCGCCAGCCCGCGCTGCTCCAGCTCCGCCACGATGCGCCCGACCTCTCGGTCCACGCCGGTGATAAGCCGGTAGTAGTCGCGCAGGATGCGCTGGGTCTTCTCCGGTGAATCGAAACGCCAGCCCCAGCGCCGGCGGCCCTCGGACTTCTGCACCGACTCCGGCAGGCGCTTGAACGCCTCGTCCGTCGCGAGCTTCGGGACCGGGATAATCACGTCCTCGTAAAGCTTCTCATCACGGGGGTCCGGCTCGAACTCCCGTGGTTCGGCATCGCGGGCGTGAACGGCGTTGAAGCTGATGGAGAGGCAGAAAGGCTTCTCCTTCGTGCAACCGCCGAGGAACTCCAGCGCTTCGTTGCCGAACTTCGCGGTCTTGTGCGTGCGCGTTGGGTCATTTGGCTCAATGAAGAGTCTGCCCCCCTGTCCGGGCAGGCCTTTCCAGTAGTCAAATGCCGCCGCCTTCGCCGCCGTTTCCTGCGGACTGCCCACGCCATACTTGCCGATGAACCCGGTGCGGAAGCCCGCCGCGCGCAGTTGCGCCGGATACGTGTTGTCCCACGCCGCGCCGTTCAAGCCCGTGGCGAAATCCACGATGCCGTGCCGCCGCATCCACTGGCCCGTGAAGTAGCTCGCGCGGCTGACGGAACAAATCGAGGTGGTGACGAAGCAGTTGTCAAACACGACGGATTTCGTGGCAAGCCGGTCGAGGTTGGGTGTCTGGACAATCTTATCGCCCATGAAACCCAGCGCGCTCCAGCGCAGGTCGTCCACGAGGAGGAAGACGAAGTTGGGCGGCGCACCCTTGGGCGCGGCGACCAGCGAGGTGGCGACACAGGACAGAACGAGGAGGAAGCGGAGATTCATCTGCGATGGAGTGGGAATGATCGAGCGCCGGCGGCGCAAGCGATTTCTTCACGCTGGCCCGCGCACCGTTACGCCAAGATGCCTCGCACCACCTCGCCGTGGATGTCTGTCAGGCGGAAGTCGCGGCCTTGGAAGCGGTGCGTCAGCCGCGTGTGCTCGATGCCCAGCAGGTGCATCATCGTCGCGTGGAGGTCGTAGATGCTCACGGGGTCGCGGACGATGTTGTAGCAGTAGTCGTCGGTCTCGCCGTAGGTCAGGCCGGGTTTCACGCCCGCGCCGGCCAGCCACATCGTGAAACAGCGCGGGTGATGATCGCGCCCGTAGTTGTCCACGCTCGCGCCGCCTTGCGAGTAGATCGTCCGCCCAAACTCGCCGCCCCAGACGATGAGCGTGTCGTCGAGCAGGCCGCGCTGCTTTAAGTCGAGCAACAGCGCCGCCGTGGCTTGGTCGGTGTCGTTGCACTGTCCGCGAATCGCTTTCGGCAAACCACCGTGATGGTCCCAGCCCATGTGGAAGAGTTGGATGAAGCGCACGTTCCGCTCGGCCAAGCGGCGCGCGAGCAGACAGTTCGCCGCGTAGCTACCGGGGCGCTTCACGTCGGGACCGTAGCTTTCGAGGATGGACTGCGGCTCCTTCGAGAAGTCCGTCAGCTCCGGCACGCTGGTCTGCATGCGGAAGGCCAGTTCGTATTGGGCGATGCGCGCCTGGATTTCCGGGTCGCCGAGCGCCTTGAAGCGGCGGCTGTTCAACGCGCCGAGTTCATCGAGCGTCTCGCGACGCGTCTCGCGGTCCATGCCCGGCGGGTTGGAAAGATAGAGAACAGGGTCACCCTTGTTGCGGAACTTCACGCCCTGATGCTGCGTCGGGAGAAAGCCGCTGCTCCACAGGCGGTCGTAAAGAGGTTGGTCATCGGGCCGACCGGAGCCGAAGGACGTGAGCACCACGTAAGCCGGCAGATCGCGGTTCTCGCTGCCGAGGCCGTAGCTCAACCACGAACCCATGCTCGGCCGGCCGGGTAGCTGGTGGCCGGTCTGGAAGAACGTGATCGCCGGGTCGTGGTTGATGGCGTCAGTGTTCAGCGTGCGGATGATGCAGAGGTCGTCCGCAATCCGCGCAGTGTGCGGGAGGAGTTCACTGAGCCAAGCACCGCTCTGTCCGTGCTGCGCGAACTGGAAGAGGCTCGGCGCGATGGCGAACTTCGCCTGCCCGCTCGTCATCGTCGTGAGCCGCTGGCCCTTGCGGATGGACTCCGGCAAGTCCTCGCCCCGGTGCTTCTCCATGACCGGCTTCGGGTCGAACAAATCCATCTGCGACGGCGCGCCCGACTGGAAGAGATAGATGACGCGCTTGGCCTTGGGCGCGAAGTTTGGGAACGCGGCGACGGGCGTCGGCGCGGCGTTCGTCGAGTTGCCCAGCAGCGAGCCGAGCGCGCCCATGCCCAACCCGGCAGCGGAGTTCGCGAGGAAGGTCCGGCGCGTAACCGCGAGGCGAGTGGCGGCATCGAGGCCGCGGAATTGATAGTCGTTGCAGTTCATAGGTCAGGCAAAAATCTCATTAACTACCCGAGCGTGCTCCACACCCGTGAGCCGCTGGTCGAGGCCTTGGAATTTGAAGGCCAGCCGCTCGTAGTCCAGACCCAGCGCGTGGAGAATTGTCGCGTGGAAGTCGCGGACGCTCACCTTGTTCACGGCGGCGCGGAAACCAATCTCATCCGTCTCGCCGTAGTGGACGCCGCCCTTCACGCCACCGCCCGCGAGCCACGCGGTGAACGCGTGCGGGTTGTGATCGCGGCCCGGCTTGCCGCCCTTCTGGGACACCGGCAACCGGCCGAACTCACCGGCCCAGATGACCAGCGTGTCCTTGAGCAATCCGCGTTGCTCTAAGTCCGCGAGCAGCGCGGCGATGGGCTGGTCCGCCTCCGCCGCGAAGCCACGATGGTTCCCGACGAGGTCCGAGTGACAGTCCCAGCTCTGCTGATTCTCCATGCCGCCGCTGTAAACCTGCACGAAGCGCACGCCGCGCTCGACCATCCGGCGCGCGGTCAGGCATTGCGCGGCGAAGTGACCGCAGTGCTTCTCGCCCACGCCGTAGAGCTTCCGAATGTGCTCCGGCTCCTTCGAGACATCAAAGGCCTCCGGCGCGGCCGTCTGCATCCGATACGCCAGCTCGAAGCTCTCGATGCGCGCGCCCAGTTCGTTGTCCAGCGCGCCTTGGGCGAGGTGGTCGCGATTCAGCGACGCGAGCAAGTCGAGCTGTGCGCGTTGGCGCGACTCGTTGAGATTCGCCGGCGGCTTCAGGTTGGCGATGGGTTCGCCCTGCGGCCTGAGCCAGGTGCCTTGATACACGCTGGGCAGGAAGCCCGCGCCCCAGTTCAGCGCGTGGCCCTTCGGCAGGCCGCGGTTCAGCGGGTCGCTCATCACCACGAAGCTCGGCAGCGCGTCGCTCTCCGAGCCGAGTCCGTAAGTCACCCACGAGCCGACGCACGGGTTGCCCATGCGCGTGACGCCGGTGTTCATCATGAACAGCGCCGGGCTGTGGTTGTTCGAGTTCGTGAAGCACGAGTGAATGAACGCGAGCTTGTCCACCTGTCGCCCGAGGTGCGGGAACAGTTCCGAAGTCCAAGTCCCGCTCTGCCCGCTCTGCTGCCACGCGAACGGCGACTTCATCAGCGGCCCGACCGAGCCGGGGAAAAACCCGGTCTTGTTGTCGAAGCCGGCCAGCTCGGTGCCGTCGCGCTTGGCTAGCTCGGGTTTATAATCCCAAGTGTCCACATGGCTCGGCCCGCCGTTGGCGAAAATCCAGATGACGGACTTGGCGCGCGGAGTGAAGTGCGCGGCCTTCGGGGCCAACGGGTTCAACGGCCCGGCCAACGCGTCGCGCCCGAGCAGGCTGGCGGCGGCGAGCCAGCCGAGACCACCGCCGGCGCGTTGGAGGAGTTGGCGGCGGGAGACCCTGCCGGCAAGGGGTTCGGCTTCAATTCTCATACGCAAATTCGTTCAGGCCGAAGAGCACCTGGCAGAAGTCCGCGAGCGCGAGGCTGCGGGCGCTCGGCTTCTTCTCGGCTTCGTAGCTGGCGGTCTGCGACGCGAGGAAGGCGGCGGCGCTGGCCTGCTCCTTCACCGTGGGCGGGCGGCTCAGGGCGAGGAGGTAGGCGCGGGCGACTTGCGCCGGTGACTCGGTGCCGGGGGGGTCCGACTCCACGCGGCGGGCGAACGCCTCGGCCCACTCGCGCACTTGTGGGCCGTTCATCAGAAGCAGTGCCTGCGGGGCGACGGTCGTGGTGGGCCGCGCGCCCTGGCTCACGAGCGGCTCGGGCTGGTCGAAGACCACCATCGAGCCGATGAGCTGGCTGCGCTTCATCGTGAAGTAAATGCTCCGCCGCTTGCTGCGCTCGTCCTTCGTGCCGGGGCCGAACATTGTCGCGTCGAGTTGGCCGCTGACGGAGAGCATCGCGTCGCGGAGGGCCTCGCCTTCGAGGCGACGTGGCTGCCGATGGAGGAAGTGTTCAGTGTTCAGTGGGGCAGCCTTCTCCGTGCGCGCGTCGCCAGCCTTCGCCGGCTGAACACTTCTGGCCCGGTAAGCTGCGCTTCCCATGATGAGCTGGTGAATGGGTTTCAACTTCCAGCCATTGCGGACGAGTTCGCCCGCGAGCCAATCGAGCAACTCCGGATGCGACGGCAGCGCGCCGGTGCGACCGAAGTCATCCGGCGTCGCCACGAGGCCGCGACCGAAGTGGTGTTGCCAGAGTCGATTCACCGCCACGCGTGCGACCAAGGCCCCAGCCCCGCTGTCCACGTCCGTCAGCCAGTTCGCCAGCGAGCGGCGGCGGCCGGAGAACTTCGCACCCGCCGTGGGTTGCCACAGCCAATGATTGTCGCCCTTGGGCGTGCGCGTGAGCACTTGCAGGAAACCCTGCGGCGCGACGCCCAGCTTCTGGTCCGTGCTGCCGCGCCGGAGGAAGTGCGTCTGCTCGAAGAAGTCCGCGCCTTGCGTGTGCATCCGCAGCGGCTTGTTGCCCTCGGCGCAGACGAGCACCTGGGTCTTCGTGCCTGGCTCGCTGCTGGCGTGGGCGGTGAGCTTGACCTGCCGGTCACGCCAGCCGGCATCCTTGCGCAGCCACCACGCGAGCAACGTCTCGCGCTCGGCGGCAGCCAACTTCGCCGCGAACTCCGGTTGCTTCGCCTTCCGCAGCACCTCGGCGACCTTCGCGGGCAAGTCCTCGCCCTTGAGCGTCGGCTCCGCGTCGGCCATCAGCGCGAGGCGTGGGCGACCGATGTTGTGCTTCGTGTTCACCTCGAACTGTAAGCGCACCGTGAAGGTTGCGCCGGCTTCGAAGTCCACCGGCTCGGCGAACGTGAACACCGCCGCGTGGTCCTTGCCGAACTGCGGGTCCACGGCCCAACCGGACTTCGGGTCGTTGTCGAGTGACGACGCGATGGAAAGCGACGACTGGTTCTGCTCGAAGTCCGCGACGGCCTTCGCCAGCGCGACGGGACGCGGCGCAGTCGGATTGCCGAGCGGCGCGACGGCGACGGTGATTTTGCTCAAGGCGAAGTTGGCGTTGTCCGCGCGGCCCGGCCCGCCCTTCATCATCGAGGCGTGGGCAAGGGCTTCGAGGCGCAGACCGGTGAGGCGACGCTGCGTGGTGGTGAAGGTGAAGGTGTATTCGTCGCTCGCGCCGTTCGCGCCCTCAGCCAAGTAGGAGAGGTCGTCGAGCTTCTTGAAGGTCGCGCCGGCCTTGGACTTCGTGCTCGCGAGTTCCACAACGGTCCAGACGCCGCCGGTGGGCATCGTCGCGCCGGACGCGAGCCAGGCGTCGAACTTCGGCGCGAGCGTGGACTCGTGGCGTTTCAGTTCAGCGGCGAGCGGCGCGGCGGCGGCTTGCCACTTGGTTTTCGCGTCACGGCTTTTCTCCGGCTCCATCTCGAGGTCCACGACGCTGCGCACGGTCGTCGTGAAGGTGGCGAGCATCCGGTAGTAGTCGTCGGTGGGCAGCGGGTCGTATTTGTGGTCGTGACAGCGGGCGCAGCCGATGGTGAGGCCGAGGAACGCGGAGCCGGTAGTCGAGAGCATGTCGTC
>SIBB01000016.1 GCA_009695395.1 Pedosphaera sp.
GATGGGTTTGGCGTTGGGCAGGGAGACTTGGGCGGAGGCCTGCGACGAGACGAGGCCGGCAGCAAGCAGGACTAGCAGGGCGCGCTGCTTCGGGGCGGTGAACATGGCGAGAGCAAACACGTATTGCCACGAGCTGCCAAGCCCAGCGCGAGGGCGACGACAGGAGTCGCGTCCAAAAGTCAGGAGCAAGCATCGAGTCCGTCGTGGTGAAGCCCTCTGGCCCCTGACTCCCACCTTCCAGCTTGCTTGGGAGCGACTGATTTGCTATCGGATGTATCGCCCTTTACCCATGACTCCTTCGCTCAACGACCAAAAGCTCCGGCTCACCCGCTGGCTGGAAAGGAAGGATTTGCCCGATGGAACGCGTCTCCTCAAGCAGACGAATCGAGGCGAATATCTCGCGCTGAACGGCCAGCAGGAGGGCATTCTCGCGGAGTTCGACGGCCAGCAGACGGTGCAGGAGGTGCTGCAAGGAGTGCTTCACGCGGAGGGGCATCCGAAGATTCGCGCCTTCTACGACCTCGTGCTCACGGCGCAGGCGAAAGGCTTCCTGCATGAAGGCGACACGGAGCCGCACAGCACGGATGAGAAGGGCCGCCGCTGGAACGTCCGATGCACACCGACGGGCGCGTTCGCGCTGGCGCTTTGCTTGATCTTTGGCGGGGCCGCCGCCGTGACCGTGTCGGAAGTCCCCTTGATCCCCAGCGCGCCGGGCTGGTTCTTGACGCTGTTGTCCGTGTCGCTGGGTTTGAGTTTGGCGAACGTGCTGGCGGGCGCGGTCCTGAGCGGCCTAGGAAGGGAAGTGTATCGGCAAGAAGTGCGGCTGGATCTGGTGTTGCCATTCTTCTCCGTGGACACGCGCGACGCGATCATGGGCGGACGGAGAGTGGAGGCGTTGACGGCGTTGCAGATGCTGGCCTCGCCGTTTGGAATCGCGCTCATAGGCTGGGTGATGGACTCGACGCCTGTCTTCCTCGCCGGCTGGGTGATGGCGCTGTTGCTGGCCTCGCCCTTCGGCGGTTCACCGGCGCACGCGCTGCTGCACGCGCTTTTCCGCAAACAGCACGCGCTGCCCCGCTGCGCGGACACGTTCCTGAACCAAAAATTCCTCGCGCAACTGTTCAACTGGAAGGAGTCCCTCACCGAGGAGCGCTACTTCATCATGCACTCGACGTGGGCGGTGCTCTGGCTGGGGGCGGTGTTCCGCTTCGCATCCGAGCTGATGTCGCGACAGGCGAGCGTCAACACGAACGTCCTCTTCGAGCCGGGGGCACAGACAGTCATCTTCCTGCTCGCACTTGTTGTGGCTGCGCCCCTGGTCTTCGGCCTGTGGCTCGTTGCCAAGGCTGGACACCGCCTGCTCGCGCCGAGACTTTTCTCCGCTGAAGGGAAACTCACCTTTGCCGGCGGGCAACGCCCTGGACCGGACGAGACGGTGAAATTCCTCTCCAGCACGCTGCTCTTCTCGCAGTTGTCCGAGGCGGACCTCCGACCCGTCGCAGAAGCGATGGAGTTTATTGTCGTGAAGCCGGGCGCGCACATCATCCGCGAGCGCGACCGGGGCGACCTCATGTTCGTCCTCTATCGTGGCCGCGTGGAGGTGCAGAAGGAGGACGAGTCCGGCTCGGTCCGGCCAGTGGCGCAGCTCGCGCCTGGTGATGTCTTCGGCGAAATAGCGTTGTTACAGCAAGTCCCACGCACCAGTTCCGTCGTCGTCGTCGAGGCCACAGAACTCTTTGCGCTGAAGAAGGCAGACTTCGACCAGCTGCTCCTATCCACCCTCGGCGCGAAGAAAATCCAGGAGGTCGTGCAGGTCTGCGCCTTCCTCCGACGCAACTCCATCTTCGCAGACTGGCCGCCGCACGCGCTGATGAAAGTCGCCGGCCAGTTCGCCTTCCATGACTGCGCGGCGGGCGCGGAGGTCCTCAGCGAGGGCCGTCACAACGAGTCCTTCTACATCGTTTATGAAGGCGAGTTCGGCGTGCTCAAGGGCGGCGCGCAAGTTGCCACGCTCGGCCCCGGCGACTTCTGCGGCGAGATCAGCCTGCTGCAAGGCACCGCCGCCTCCGCGAACGTCGCCGCGTTGCGTCACAGCCGTTGCCTGAAGCTCGGCAAGGAAAGTTTCCTCCAGCTCGTCAGCCGCGATTTCCTCACCGGCATGGCCATCGAGCGCACCTCAGACAAACGCGTCGTCGCGCTGAAGAAGAAGGGGGCGGCGAAATGAGCGTGCTGCTGAAGATCCTTCCCTTGGCCGCCGCTGCCGGCGTAGCCGTGATGAACGGCGACGCCCTCAAGAAGAGCCTCGATGTCGTGGACAAAGTGCGGAGCGCAGCCACCTCCGGCGTCGAGATGCAAGGGATAGCGGAAGCTCTGGCGCGGGACTTCGTGGATGACAAGAACCTGCCTGTCGAGGATTTCGGCGGCTGGCTCAAGGAAAACATGCGCCAGAAAGACGGCCGGGAGACGCGAGACAAGTCCAAGGATCCTTGGGGCACCGAATACCGCCTCACCGTGGACGTGCCGAAGAACGGCTTCAGCGTCCTCTCCGCCGGGCCGGACACAAACTGGAAGAGCGAGGACGATCTCAACTACTTCTATTCGCTCACCGGCATTGAGGGAAAAAACGCCATCAGCACCGAGCTGGCCAAGCGAGCACAGAGCCAAGCCTCCAAGCAGGGCGTTTCCACGGCGGCTGGCACCAGCGGCAGCACCAAGAGCAGCGCACCGGGAACTAGTTCCAAGAAGGCCGTGGCCACATCTCCGCCAAAGCCTGCGCAATCCGCCGAGGAGAGACTGAGCAATAACATCGAGTTTCGGAAGAAGCGCGCCGCGACCGGGGAAGCCGAGGCGTCGTTCGACCTCGCCATCAACTACTTCACCGGCGAAGGCGTTGAGAAAGACTACGTGGAGGCGAAGCGACTCCTCGAACAGGCCGTAAAAAACGCCAGCACGGAGACCCTGCGCGAGAAGGCCAAGATCCACCTCGAGAACCTGAACAAGGTGTTGAACAAGTAGCCAAACGGCAGACCGCGCGGGCTGCTTCCCTCACTGCCCGCCCAACGCCGGGTCCGTCCACGGCGTGTTCGAGTAATACCATCCGGCAGACGCGATCGTCTCCACGTGGCCATCCACGAAACTCACATTGCTCCGCTTGTCGTGGCGCAGGTGTGGGCCGCCCCAGTCCTGCCAGTTGCCGGAAGTAGTCGTGGTCGCCTGCAACGTGCCGAATGCCTCGCTGCCCGCCGGCCGAATCAATATCCAGCAGC
This sequence comes from Pedosphaera sp., assembly GCA_009695395.1. Classification (GTDB taxonomy): domain Bacteria; phylum Verrucomicrobiota; class Verrucomicrobiia; order Limisphaerales; family SXTU01; genus SXTU01. Next base: position 3,267 of record SIBB01000016.1, read on the forward strand.
CGGGCTTGTAGAGCGAGAGCGGCGTCACCGAAACATTTCCGTTCGGGTCATCCACCGCCAATGTGCCGCCATCGGTGATCGCAACGGTGGCGGTCGGCCTCATTACCATCGCCATCGCCGTGGGCCTTTCCGTCGCCCGTTTGCCGATGTCAAAGTTGAACGCGTAGTTGTTGCGGATCACGCTGGCGCTCCACACCCGCTCGGCCACGTTCTTGGGAGCGCTCGGGCACCGGAACATATTGGTCGTGCTCAGATACGGCATGAGGTGCTCCGCCCACGTCTCGCCAATTGTGACGCCGTTCAACCAGCGAAAATGGCCCGGCGGCAAAAGGTCGGTGTTGTCGTCCGCGTAGAGAAGCATCCCCACCATCTGCTGCTTCACGTTGCTCACGCTCTTGATACCCAGCGCCTTGGATTTTGCCTTCGCCAAGGCCGGCAAGAGCATCCCCGCCAAAATCGCAATGATGGCGATGACGACGAGCAGTTCGATTAGGGTGAACGCGTTGCGGCGGAGCGTGACATGGGTGGACATGGCAAGTGGCGTGGTTTGTTGGAACACAGACTGGCACAACCCATCCACTGAGAAAACTAGAAGTTTGACCCCCCCGTCAGTTTGTCGTCGTTGTCTTCAACTCCCGCTCCCGCAGGATCGCGAAGATGACGGGCGTTACCACGAGGATGTGCAGGAGGCTGCTCACCATGCCGCCGATGACGGGTGTCGCCAGTGGCTGCATCACCTCGCTGCCGGGGCGGTGGCTCCACATGATGGGCAGCAGGCTTGCGACGATGGTGGCGACGGTCATCACCTTCGGGCGCAGGCGCAGGCGCGCGCCGTCCTTGATGGCTTGGATGAGGTCGTCGCGCGTGAAGAGCTGGCCGGCGGCGGCGCGCTCGGCTTGTTTCTTCGCCACCATTTCCTCCAGGTAAACCACCATCACCACGCCGGTCTGGATGGCCGTGCCGAAGAGCGCGATATAGCCCACCCACACGCTTACGCTGAAATTATACCCCAGAATATATTGCAGGAAGACGCCGCCGGTAAGCGCGAACGGAACCGCGAGGATGACGTGCGCGGCCTCCTTCGCCGAGTGATAGACCATGTAGAGCAGCAGGAAGATGATGAGCAACGTCGCCGGGAAGATGTAGTAAAGGGTCTGCTGCGCGCGGACGAGATTCTCATACTCGCCGCTGTATTCGATGGTCATGCCCGGCGGAAGGGTGGGCTCAATCTGCTCCTTCACCCGGCGCTTCACGTCCTCGACGAAGCTCGTGAGGTCGCGCTCGTGCACGTTCGCCTGCACGAAGACGCGCAGGCGGCCGTTCTCGCTCGCAATTTCGCTCGGGCCGGTTGTGCGGCGAATCGTCGCGAGCTGGCCGAGCGGCATCTGCTTGCCGCTGGGCGTGGCGACGAGCACATCGCCAAGGCGTTCGAGGTCATCGCGTTCGGCGCGTTGCAAACGCACTTGGATGCCGGTGCGCTCGCGCGGGTCCATGCGCTCGGCGGCTTGATACGTGGTGGAAATCACCTTGCCACCGATGCCAGTCTCGACGGCGTCGAGCACGTCCTGCGCGCGCAGGCCGAAGCGCGCCATCGCCACGCGGTTGACCTCGACTTCGAGATACGGCTTGCCCTGCACGCGGCTCGGCGCGACGCCCACCGCGCCGGGCACTTCGCGCACGATGCGCTCGACCTCGAAGGCCTTCCGCTGCAAGTCGTCGAGCGAGCCACCGAGAATCTTTACGCCGAGCTGCGCGCGGATGCCGGTGGCGAGCATGAGGATGCGGTTCTCGATGGGTTGCAGGAAACCCGGCACGTAACCGGGGACGTTGGAGAGTTTCTCGGTGAGTTCGGCGATGAGCGTTTCCTTCGTAGAGTCAGGTCGCCATGCGGGGTTGCGATAGACGGTGGGAATTCTGATGAAGCCGAGGTAGGTGCGGTTGGTGGGCAGCCACTCGGGCTTGAGCATGATGGTGGTCTCAATCATCTCGACGGGCGCGGGGTCGGTGGCGGTCTCGGCGCGGCCCAGCTTGCCGCCGACGCTCTCGACCTCCGGCAGGCTTCGGATGACCCGGTCCTGCCACGCCATGACGCGCTTCACCTCGGTGAGCGAAGTGCTCGGCAGCAGCACGGGCATGAAGAGGAGCGAGCCTTCATTGAGCGTGGGCATGAAGTCCTTGCCAAAGCCGGCGAAGGCGTGCGCGAGCTTTGGGTGGCCGGCCTTTTCGATGCGTTGCACCCACTCGCGCGGAGCGCCGAAGGCCATCGCGAGCGCGACGGTGAGCAAGAGCGCGGCGCTGGCCATTACGGTCTTCCGCCAGCGAAGCGCCCAATCGAGCACCGGGTCGTAGATGGCGAGCAACACGCGCATGACCCAGTTGCGGTCCTCGGAGTGAAACGGCCCACGCACGAGGAGCGAGCACAGCGCCGGCACGATGGTCACGGCGAGAATGGTCGAGCCAATCATCGCGAACGTCTTCGTGAACGCGAGCGGATGGAACAGCTTGCCCTCCTGTCCCGAGAGCGCGAACACCGGGAGGAACGCGAGGATGATGATGACCATCGCGAAGAAGATGGGGCGGCCGACTTGCTGCGCGGAGGTGAGCACCACGGCGAGAGTTTCCTCGGCGGTGAGGCGAGGGGACGGGGCAGGTGAGAGAGTGGGTGAGAGGGTGCCAGCGGTAGCGGCAGCGGTTTCTCTCGCTTTCTCGCTTTCCCACTTTCTCACTTTCTCCTCCTCCGCTCTTTCACAGTGTCGAATCACGTTCTCCGTCATCACGATGCCCGCGTCCACCAGCACGCCGATAGCGATGGCTATGCCGGAGAGCGACATGATGTTCGAGCTGATGCCGAACTTCTCCATGAGGATGAATGACACGAGAATCGAGAGCGGCAGCGGCACGGTGACGATGAGGATGCTGCGGAAGTGCCAGAGGAAGATGATGTGCGCGAGCGTCACGAGGAGGATTTCCTCGGCGAGCGCGTGCTTGAGTGTGTCGATCGTCCGCTCGATGAGTTCCGCGCGGTCGTAGAAGGACTTGATGGTCACGCCGGGCGGGAGGCTCGGCTGGATTTGGCGAATCTTCTCCTTCACGCGGTTAATGGTCGCGAGCGCGTTCTCGCCGTTGCGCATCACGACGATGCCGCCGACCACTTCGCGCCCGTCCACGTCCAGCGTGCCGCGCCGGAAGTCGCCGCCGATTTGCACGGTGGCAATGTCCTTGAGGTAAATGGGAATGCCGCCGCGCTCCATCAACACGATGTTCTCCAAGTCCTCCAGCGACTTCACAAGACCCAGCCCGCGCACGACAAACTCCATTCCGTTCTCCTCGATGACCTTGCCGCCGACGTTGAGGTTGCTCGCGCCGACAGCGTCCATCACGTCCTTCAGCGTGACCTTGCGCGCGCGCATCTTGAGCGAGCTGACTTCAATCTGATACTGCCGCACGAAGCCGCCGATGCTCGCGACCTCTGCGACACCCTGCACCGCGTTGAGCTGATAGCGGATGAACCAGTCTTGGAGCGCGCGGAGCTGGCCGAGGTCGTAGGATGGTTGAGAGTTGAGAGTTAAGGGTTGAGAGCCTGAGTTCGTGTGTGTGCTGGCGTGAGCGAGCGCGGGGTCAACGTGGAGGTAATATTGATAGACCCACCCGAGCCCCGTGGCGTCCGGGCCGAGCTGCGGGACGACGCCGGCGGGGAGTTGCGCAGCGAGGAGGTTCAGCCGCTCCAGCACGCGCGTGCGGGCGAAGTAGTTGTCCACCTTGTCCTCGAAGATGAGGGTCAGCATCGCGAAGCCGAACATCGAGTTCGCGCGCACGGTCTTCACGCCGGCCAAGCCTTGCAGCCCGACGGACAGCGGATACGTGACTTGGTCCTCGACCTCCTGCGGCGAGCGCCCTGCCCAGTCCGCGAACACGATGACTTGGTTTTCGGACAGGTCCGGAATCGCATCCACCGGCGTGCGGAACAGCGCGCGCGTGCCGAACGCGATGAGGACGAACACGCCGCACACCACGAGGAAGCGGTTCCGCAATGACCATTCGATGAGGCGGTTAATCATGCGGGATCATTCCTTGGGATGTGCGACGCGGGCGGTCATCACTTCTTCGCAGCGAGCTTGGCGACGAACTTCGCCGGCTCCTTCTTGAAGTCCGGCAGGCAGCTCTTGCAGCAGAGCTTCACTTCCTGACCTTCGTGGACATACACGACGGGTGCTCCCATCGAGCCGAGCTTTTCGCCGGTGACGATGCACACGTCGAGCGTGTAGGGCTTCGCGGCTGTCTTGACGTCGGCACCCGCCTTCGGGGCCTCGGTCTTGGGCGCGTCGGCTTTTGGTGCAGCCGGTTCTTTCTTGTCGCAGCCGATGAAGACGGCGGCGGCAAGCGTGGTGATGAGGATTGCGGATGTGGCTTTCATTGTTTCTGGGTGTTGGTGTTTGTGTTTTGTGGAGCGACGCTCTTTGTGAGTGCCGAAATTTTCTGGAGGAACTTCGCCGGGTTCGCCTCGAACTCGGGCTGACAGCCAGAGCAGCAGAACTTCACTTGCTGACCTTGGTAAATCAGCGTCGCGGGCACGCCCATGGAGCCGAGTTTCTCGCCACCGACGATGCACACGTCGAGCGGGTAGGGCTTCACACCGGGCGGCAACGTCTGCGTCTGCGCAGGTGTCGTTGGCGCAGTGGGGGTGGATTCGCCGGCCTGTGAGTCGAGCTGCGCCTGGCCATCAATGAGCAGGTTGCCCGTGGTCACGATGCGCTCGCCGGGTTTCACGCCCTCGAGGATTTCCCAATGCTCGTCGCCGGCGCGGCCGAGCTTCACGCGCCGCTGCTCATAGGCGCCGCCGCCCTTGTCCACATAGACCACGGTGCGGTCGCCGGTGTGCAGGACAGCGGAGCGCGGCAGCGTGAGAACCTCCGGTGTGTCGAGCCTCACGATGGCCTCGGCGTAAGTCTTGTGGAGCAACTCGCGGCGAGAGCGGCCCTGCACGGTGATGAGCGGATTCTGCAACTCGACGCGCACGCGGGCGCTGCGGGTCATGTCGTTGAGGTTCGGGTCAATGAACGCGATGGCCGCGACGAACTTCTTGCCCGGCGCGCTCGGCACGGTGATTTCCACTTCCTGCCCCACGCGCACCCACGCGAAGTCGCGTTCGTAGAGATCGAACTGAAACCACATGGTGAAGAAGTCCGCGAGTTCGAAGAGCTTATCGCCTTCCTTCACGAACTGCCCTTCGTAAATCTCGCGCGTAATGACGGTGCCGCTCACAGGCGCGAGGATTTCGCTGAGGTGATTCGTCTCCGCCTTGAAGTGCAGTTTCCCAATCTGCGCGGTTGTCAGTCCGTAGCGAGAGAGCCGCTGCTCGGCGGCCGCCAGCAAGCGCTTGTGCTCGGCGGTGAGTGCGTAGCTGTGAGCCATCTGGCTCTGGCGGAAGAGCAACGCGTATTCGCGTTCGGCATTCAGGAGCATCGGGCTATAGAAAGTCGCCAGCGGCTCGCCTTCCTTCACCTCCGCTCCGATGAAGTTCACGTGCAGCTTCTCGATGCGGCCCTCGACGTAGGCGGAAAGGCGACGGTGCTTCGCGTCGTTGTCGTCAATCGTGCCGGCCACGCGCAGCGTGCGGATGAGCGGGCGATTGCATGCTTCGGCAGTTTGCACGTGGATGGCCTGAATCGAATTCGTGCCGAGGCTCACCGTGCCGGCAGTGAGCTCGTAACCCTTCTGTCCCTCATAAATGGGCACGAGTTCCATGCCGCAGACGGTGCATTTTCCCGGCTTCTCCGCCTTCACCCACGGGTGCATGGAGCTTTGGTAGTAAAGCACCTTGCGCCCGGAGGAACCGGACTTGGCGGCGGGCGCGTGGTTGTGCGCGCCGCCGAAATGGTTCGCGGCGAACCAACCGCCGGCCGCAGCCAGCGCGGCGGTGGCGAGGAGGGCAAGGGGAAGCTTGGCGTTCATTCTAGAAAGTAGTTTAGTGATGGACGATACGTGTGCGTTCTATTTAGCTGATGGCGCAGGACCCGCGTATTCGTGCTGCGCCGGGCCGGTGAGCTGAACGAGCAAGCGCCCGAGCTGGAAGTAGTCCGGCAGGTCACAGAGCGCGGCCAGTTCTACGAGGGCCTGATGTTGCTCGAGGATGGCGCGGTCTTGCACAAGCTGTGCATCGAGAAAGGCCCGACGCGCGTCGAGGATGTCACGCAACGCGCCCCGGTTGCCTTCCCACATGACCAAGTGTGATGCCATCGCCTGCTGCGTGCGCTGGAGGATTTCGTCGCGATACAGCACGGCTTCACGATAAGCAGCGTCGGTGGCGAGCGTGAGGCGCAGGACTTCCTCGCGCACGCTGAGTTCGTAGTCGGCCATTTCGGCGTCGATGGTGCGGACCTTCGCTTCATCACGTCGGAGGTCGGCGCGATATTTGGGGGCATTCCACCAAGGGAGGTTCAAGCTTACGGTCAATGTTCCTTCGCGGAAGCCCGCGTCGCCGCTGTATTGGCGGCCCTGAAGGCCCAGGCTCACGTCAGGCCGGCGCATCGTCTCACTGAGTCGTGTGACGGCCTCGGCTTGGAATTTTCCTTGCCGGAGCACTTTGAGACGTGGCTCGTTGGTCGCCGCGTAACTGGCGAGGGCAGTTGAGTAAACAATCGGCGGGGTAAGGCGTGGCAGTTCGACGCTCGGCCAAGGCGATTGCAACGCGCGACCGAGCAGCCGGTTCAGCGCTGCTTCTTCCATGCGCAGTCGGTTCTGCTCGGTGCGCAACGCCTCCGTTCGTTTGCTCTTCTCGTTCTGCATCTGGAGCAAGTCGGTATGCGAGCCGAAGCCGGCCCGGAACCTCTCCTCGCCGAGCGCGATGAGTGTGTCGAGCCAGGCGAGGTCGTTCGCGATGAAGGCAGTCGTCCGATTCACGAGCGCGATGCGGAGCAAGCCCTTGGTCAAGTCCCGGCGAAGCAGCGACTCCCGAAAAGCAGCTTCGGTGGCCTGTGTCTGCGTTTCGGCGACGAGGATGTCGCGGCTCAACCGAGGCCGGCTCCAGAGCGGCAACTTCTGCTCAACACCATATATAAGGTCGCCGTCCTCTTCGATACGACCCCGGCGCGGGCCCGAGAGGACGCCGCCGAAGGAGAACTTCGGGTCTTCCCAAATCCGAACGGTCTCCGTGCCGAACTGGCTGGCCGTGACACGCGCCTCGGCCACGCGCAGGCCGGAATTGTTAGTGCGACCCTCCTCGAACAGCGCGGCGAGAACGGTCGGCGACAGGGAAATTGTGTTCGTTCCCTCCACAATTGTGGCCGCCTCAAGGTTTATGTTAATTCCGCCTAAGTAACTGATTAACAATAAGATAAATACAATTAACTTCATAAAGAAACGCCATCTAACCAAACCAAAGAGGGGACAAATCCACGCGCCAACGCGATGCGTGGACACACTACGACTGGGAGGCGGGAATCAGATGAGATAGCTGCAGTTCCACACGTAGAGCGGAACGGCGGCGGAGGCAGGAGGCGCGGGAAGGAAAGGGGGCGGCGCGACGGATTCGGGCTGGATGAAGACGAAGTGGGCAACCGTTTGGAAGGCGGCGAGAAGCTGCGTGCGGGAGTTATCAGGAGCAGGGACGGGAGCAAGCGGGGCGGGAGCCGAGTCCGGCGACTTCATGCAACAAGTGGCGTCACCACACGCGCAGGCGGTCGCGCTCTCGCAGAGTTGCTTGGTGGTGGACGCGAAGGCAGGCAGGTGCGAGAGCACCAGTGCGAGGCTGAACAGGATGGTTACGATGGCCTTCACCCGCCGTCAGTGTAGTGCCTTTGACACCTGAGTCAAATGGAAGTTAAAGGATTGCCACGAAGTGGCGCGAAGAAAATGTTCCATGTGGAACATCCTTTATGTCGGGGCATCTTTTTCATTTTGTGCGCTTTTGTGCCTACAAATCTCCACAGCAACCCTCATGGCCCGGGATATCGTCTTGATGCTCCGCGGCGGCGCAAGCGCTCGACTCCTTGTGGGGGGCGCGTTTCATCGCGACCATTACCACGCTAATGTCGGCGGGGCTAACTCCGGAGATGCGGGCGGCCTGACCGAGCGTGGCTGGGCGAATCTGATTGAGCTTGAGGCGTGCCTCGGGGCGGAGGTTGCGGAGGGACGTGAAGTCCAGCCAGTCCGGGATGCGTTTGTCCTCCATCGTCCGGAACTTGGCGATTTCCCCCTCTTGGCGCTGGATGTAGCCGTCGTATTTAAGGGCAATTTCCACTTGTTCGACCACCTCCGGGTTAAGTGCTGTGTTCCGATCCGGCAAGTCCCGGTAGCTGACCTCCGGTCGCCGCAGCATCCTCGCCTGCGAATCCGACCCGACGTGCGTCTTCGCCAGTCGGGCCAATTCCGTCGCGATGGCCTCCCGCTTGGCCGCGACCTTTTGCCACAACCGTTCCGGCAGCAGCCCCACGTCCCGGCCGATTTCCGACAGCCGCAGGTCCGCGTTGTCCTGGCGCAGCAGCAGGCGATACTCTGCCCGGCTCGTGAACATCCGATACGGCTCGACGGTTCCCTTGGTCACGAGGTCGTCGATCAGCACCCCGATGTAAGCCTGGTCGCGGCGGAGCACCACCGGCTCGCGGCCCTGCACCCGGCGGACGGCGTTGATGCCCGCCATCAAGCCTTGGGCACCTGCCTCCTCGTAGCCAGAAGTCCCGTTGATTTGGCCAGCGAGGAATAGGTTGCGGCAGACCTTCGTCTCCAAGCTGGAGTGCAACTGCGTGGGGAAGGCGAAGTCATACTCGACGGCGTAGGCTGGCCTCATTATTTCCGCGCGTTCGCACCCGATAATACTGCGGACCATCTCGTATTGCACCTCGAACGGCAGGCAAGTGGAGAAGCCATTCACGTAAATCTCATCCGTCGCGATGCCTTCGGGCTCGAGAAAGATCTGCTGCCGCTCCTTCTCCGGGAACTTGACGATCTTGTCCTCGATGCTCGGGCAATACCTCGGCCCGACGCCCTCGATCACGCCGGAATACATCGGCGACTTGTGGATATTGGCCCGAATAATCTCGGCCGTGCGCGCCGTCGTCCAAGTAATATGGCAAGGCAACTGCCCGCCGGCCTGAGCGAGGATGGAGCCGGGAGGATACGGGCCGAGGGAATTGGGTTTAGTCCCGCCGCCATGGGTTTGTTCCACGTGGAACGCCCGAGCCCTTTTCCCCCTATCTCCTATGCCCAATTCCCTATCCCCTTCTCCGAACAACTCCTCCTTCCAATAAGTGAACCACGGCACCGGCTCATCGCCCGGCTGGGCGTCCAGCTTCGTGAAGTCTATCGAACTCCTCACCAAACGGGGCGGAGTGCCAGTTTTTAGCCTTCCAAGCTCAATTCCTATCTCCTTTAACGACGCAGATAGTCCCATTGCAGCAGCTTCTCCGGCTCGCCCGCCGGACTGTTGATTCGCTCCGACGTGCATCAGGCCGCGCAGGAAGGTGCCCGTGGTTATAACTACCGTTCGCCCAAGGTATTGCACTTCGAGCGTCGTCTCCAATCCTGTAATCTCCCCGTCTCTGTGAAGCAGCTTGACTGTCTGGCCTTGCTTACAATCCAGATTAGCCTGTTTCTCGCACAACCACTTGAGCCTGAACTGGTAAGCCTTCTTGTCGCACTGCGCTCGGGGCGCGCGGACACTCGCCCCTTTGGAGGTGTTGAGCATGCGGAACTGCAGGCCCGTCATGTCCGTCGCGCGGCCCATCTCCCCGCCCAGCGCGTCAATCTCTCGGGCGAGGTGCCCCTTCGCCAATCCCCCGATCGCCGGGTTGCAGGACATCTGGCCAATCGTGTCGAGATTGATCGTGAGCAGCAGCGTCTGCGCGCCCATGCGGGCCGCCGACAGCGCGGCCTCCACGCCGGCGTGACCGGCACCGACCACGATCACATCGTATTGCTTGGGATAAACGAATGGCACAGCACGGAGAGTTTAGCCACAAAGCAGCCCCGAGCTGCATATAAAATTGTCGTTCCCCTCCATCGCCATGCCGCTTTCTCCTGCGCATCGGTTTGGGGGACACCGTGGGACAGTGGCACTCGCACCGATGCGGCCTCGCCGTTGAGCTGTTCCACCGCACTCCATAGTGCGGCTCGACTTCCGACCGCATTATTCCCGACACTTCGCGCATGGCAGTCCGCGCCCAACGCCCTTTGATTCGTCCGCTTGTTCAGCGGTTGCACGCCTATGTCCCCGGCGAGCAGCCCAAGATTCTCGGGCTCATAAAGCTCAACACCAACGAGAATCCCTACCCACCCTCACCCAAAGTCCTCGCGGCGTTGAAGGCGGCAGTGGACGGACGGCTCCGACTTTACCCGAACCCGACGGCCGCCGCGCTGCGCGAGCGACTCGCAAAACTTCACCGATGCGCGCCGGAGAACATCATCATCGGCAATGGCTCGGATGAACTGCTCGCGCTGGCGACGAGGACATTCGTCGAGCCGAAGGACGGCTTCCTCATCTCCACGCTCGCGGATGGACGCGGTCGCTCCGTGGACTTGGTGAAAGCCACAGTCCAGTATTTCAACCCCAGCTACTCGCTCTACCCCGTTCTCGCCAACATCGCAGGGGTGCAATGCAACGCCGTTCCGCTGAACGCCGACTTCACTCTGCCCGCGCTCGGCTCGCTGTCCAAGAAGGGCTGGGACTTCAAGGCCGCGCTCTCGCTCATCACCACTCCGAACGCGCCGAGCGGTCGCGGCTACTGCACCGCCGAACTGGACGCGCTTTGCGCCAAGTCGCGCGGTGTCGTGGTGCTCGATGAGGCTTACGTGGACTTCGCCCGCGAGAACGCGATGGCACTCGCGCTCAAGCACCCGCACGTGCTCGTCTCGCGCACCTTCTCGAAGGCTTACTCGCTCTGCTTCCAGCGCGTCGGCTACTTCGTCGGGCACGCCGACCTCATCTCTGCATTAGACAAGGTGCGCGACAGTTACAACGTCAACGGCCTCGGCCAGGTCGCCGCGCTGGCGACGCTCGACGACCTGCCGCACTACCGTCGCAACTTCCGCCGCATTATCGCCACGCGCGAGCTGGTCACGGCGGAATTGACCGGCCTCGGCTGGGCCGTGCTGCCGAGCCAGACGAATTTTCTGCTCGCGAAGCCGACGAGTTTTCCCGCCGAGGAATGGCTTGCGAGACTGCGCGCGAAGAAGCTGCTCGTGCGCTGGTTCAAGTATCCCGAGGTGCGCGACTACCTGCGCATCACCATCGGCTCGGAGGCGGAGATGGAGACCTTCGTGCGGACAGTCCGGCAGCTTCAGACCGCGAAGTGACGCAGCGCGAGATTCAGATTGCTCTTCAGCCGAACGCTTCCAATATGGTATTGATGAAAACATATTCTCTGCCCCGCCTTGGCCTCGCCCTCCTCTTGATCGTCAATGTCGGGCACCTGCGGGCGCAGGATCAAAAGCCCGCGAACACCATCGCAGTCGAAGTCCCCGCCGCCGTAAAGACAGCGCTCCAGAAGGAAGCTGATGGCGGTCGCATCGTCGAGTTGGGACGCGTGAATGAAGACGGGCGCCAGCAATACGAGGCCGTCGTGAGCCGCGAAGGTTTGGAATACCGAATCCGTGTGAGCTTGCTGGGCGTTGTCCTGCATGTGGAACTGAAAGACTATAATGGCGGGGAAGACCAGAGTTTGAGCCAGCTTCCCGCTGTGGTGCGCGACTCCTTCAAGAAGCTCGCGCGCGGCGGCAATGTGGAGAACAGCCGACGTCAGCGCCTCGCCTATTCCTTCGAGACTCAAATTGACGGCAAGCGCTACGCCATCACAACAGATGAACAGGGTCGGTTGCTGAAGAAGGAACTGCAGCAGGACGAGAGCGAGAACAAGTAGGCCCGGCTACTTCTTCCTGAAGTATAGTTCCTCTGCGTTCCACGAGACGCGGTAGTAGCTCAGGACGGACGGGCGAAGGTTGGCGATCTCGTTGCGGACGGCCACGTAGCTGATGGGCGAGACGGTGTAGATGAGCGGCACCTGGCTGCTCATGATCTGCTGCACCTCGTCAAAGAGCGCCTTGCGCTTCGCGAAGTCCAGCGTCTTGTGCTGCTCGTCCATGAGCTTGTCCATGCGCGCCTCCCAGTCGGTCACCGGGGACTTCTGCTTCGGAAACCACTCGTGCGTGTAACCGTCGGACTTGAGCACGTTCATCGAGGAGGATGGGTCCGTGCTGCCGCCGCCGAGGCTGAGGAGGACGCACTCGTATTCGTAGGTGTCGTTGATGCGGGTGATGAGGGTGTTGAACTCGATGGGCTGGTAATTGACCTTGATGCCGAGCTTCTTGAGGTCGGCCTGGATGAAGATGGCGATCTTGTCGCGGGTGTTGTTGCCGGTGTTGGTGTTGAAGGTGAACTCAATCTCGTTGCCTTGCGCGTCTTCCAGGATGCCGTTGCCGTTGCGGTCCTGAATGCCGATCTCCTTGAGCAGGGCGCGGGCGCGGGCGGGGTCGAAGGCGTATTCGGACAGGCCGCTGGCGAGCCACTTTTTGTTGGCGGCTGTGATATAGCCGAAGTTGGCCTGCGCGCGCCCAGCATAGACGGACTTCACGATGCTGGGCCGGTCCACGGCGTGGGCAATGGCCTGCCGGAATTTCTGCTGCCGGAACCACGCCAGCTTCTTGGGGTCCACGACGGGCTTGCCAGTCTTCGCGTTGAGGTTGGTGTTCAGGTTGAACCAAAAGAATCCGCGCTCCAGCCCGATGCCCAGCTCCTTTACTTGGAAACGGCCCGTCTTCGCGGCCTCCGACTTGAAGCGCTCGACCTCGTCGGGCCGGAGGAACTCATAGAGATCGTTCTCCCCCTTGAGGAAGCGCAACGACATCGCGTTCATGTCAGGCACGACCTGATACATGAGGTAGTCAACGTAAGGCAGCCGCGTGCCGGCCTTGTCCACGACGAAGTAATTCGGGTTGCGCTCCAGCAGGGTGAACTCCCCGGCCTTGTATTGCTTGAGCTTGAAGGGGCCGCTGCCCACGAGGCCTTCCGGCGGCGTGTCCACGCCGTAGGCCGAGACAAATTTCTTCTCAGCGAGTTTCCCGGCGAGGATGTGCTTGGGCAGGATCGGGATGCTGCCGACGTTTTCCTCGAACGGCGCGCAGGGCTCGGGCGTGACGACCTGCACGGTGAGGTCGTCCAGCTTGGTTACCACGAAGGGCTTGCCATCCACCTTGAGCAGGTCAATGGCCGGGTTCGGCACGTCGGGGTCATAGATAACTTTGAAGGTGAAGACGACGTCATCGGTAGTGAGCGGCTTGCCATCGCTCCAGACCAACCCCTCGCGCAGCTTGAAGGTCCATGTTTTCTGATCAGCGGCCACGGACCACTTGTGGGCGAGGCCGGGCAACATCTTTTGCGAAGGCAAATCAAGCGTGAGCAGCGACGCGAAGATGAAACGGTAAATATCCTCGGAGGTGCCCTCGTTGGAGGCGATGGGGTTGAAGGTTTTCGGGTCGCCGAAGGTGGAGAGGACGAGGCGTCCACCGCGAATGCCCGGCGCGCAGTCGTTGACGAGCGGTGGCACGGGCAGCGCGGCTCCAGCGGGTGCGGCGCCTTCAGCCGGCTTTCCGCTGACGAACAGGAGCATGGCCACAGCAGCGATGGCGAGGCAGAGAGAGCAATTTTTTGTGCGTGTCATGCCGGGAGAATTTCCACGGGAGCGAGGAAAGTCGAGCCGCAAGCACGGAAGCCCAAGCAGCGTCCGAATGTCGGCCGCAGTTCAGTCCTCCGCGAAGAGGTATTCCAAATCGGTGTGCGAGAGGCTGCGGGCGAAGCCTTCCTCGCCGAGCACGTCTTGGATGGTCTGGGCCTTGCGCTGTTGCAGGTCCCAAATCTTTTCCTCCACGGTGCCGGGCGCGATGAGGCGGTAGGCGTTCACCGTGCGCGTCTGGCCGATGCGATGGCTGCGGTCAATGGCCTGCGCCTCGACCGCCGGGTTCCACCACGGATCGTAGAGGACGACGTAGCTGGCATTGGTGAGGTTCAGGCCCGTGCCGGCGGCGCGGAGGGAGAGGAGGAAGACGCCGGGCTGGTTGTCGGCCTGGAAGGCGTTGACGACTTCCTGGCGCTGCTTGGTCTCGCCGGTGAGCAGGTGCGTGGGGATGTTCCGCTTGGCGCAGTCCACCTCGAGGATTTTCAGCATCTGCACGAACTGCGAGAAGACGAGGACCTTCTGTCCCTCGGCGACGAGGGTGTCGAGCAGCTCGAACAAGGTCTCGGTCTTGCCGCTGGCGACGTTGCTGCCGACGAGTTGCGGGTGGCAGCAAATCTGGCGCAGCCGGGTGAGGGCGGCGAGGACGTGCATTTTGCTTTTCGCAAGGCCCTTGTCCTTGACGGCCTGCATGACCTGCTCGCGGGAGCGGCGCAGCTCGGCGAGGTAAAGTTTGCGATGTTCTTCGCCCAGCTCGCAGTCGCGGCGTTGCTCGATGCGGTCGGGCAAATCTTTCGCGACCTGCTTTTTCATGCGGCGCAGGAGCAGCGGGCGCAGCTTGGCGGAGAGGCGGCGGCGGGCGATGCGTTGGAGGGAGACGGCTTCCTCACTCTCGTTGCCGGGCTTCGGATCGTAGGTCTCGTTGAAGTGCTCCTGGTTGCCGAGGTAGCCGGGCTGGATGAAGTCCGTGATGCTCCAGAGGTCGAGCAGACGGTTCTCGAGCGGCGTGCCGGTGAGGGCGAGGCGGCGGTCGGCCTTGAGTTGCTTGACGCTCTGGGTGACTTGCGCGGCGGGGTTCTTGATGAACTGCGCTTCGTCGAGGACGAGAGCGCCAAAGTCGAACTTGTTCAGCTCTTCGAGGTCGCGGCGGAGGAGCGCGTAGTTCGTGACGATGATGTCGTGCTCGGGGATTTGCTTGCGCAAGCCGTGGCGGCCCGCACCGCTCTGGAGGACGAGCACCTTCATGTGCGGGACGAATTTCTCCGCCTCGCGCCGCCAGTTGTGCAGCACGGACGCAGGGCAAATGACGAGCGCGGGCTGGGGGTTCTTCGGGTTGCGGGCCTTGAGCCACGCAAGCCAGATGAGGGTCTGCAGGGTTTTTCCCAGGCCCATGTCGTCGGCCAGGATGCCGCCGAGGCGTAGCTCGGTGAGATGGCAGAGGAAGTCGAAGCCTTCCTTCTGATACGGGCGCAGGTCGGCGATGAGGCCTTTTGGCAACTCGGTCGACGCGATGCCCTCGAAGTTCGTGAGGCGTTTGCGGAGCACCTTGGCCTGCTCGCTGTCGCCGAACTTCTCCAGGCCCTTTTCATCCAGATGCGCGGCCTGCTCGATGGACACCTGCTGCGCGATGGGGCTAAGGCTGTCGAGACCAAGGTCGGCGAGGGCCTCGTGCGCGGCCTGCACGGCCTGCGTGTCCAGCTCGACCCAGCCGGAGTCGGGGAGTTTCACGAAGCGGCCCGTGGCGCTGGCGAGCCGCAGGAGATCGGCGCGCGTGAGCTTCATGCCCTCCTGCTCCCATTCGGCGGAGACGCTGAACCAATCAATGCCGCTGCCCTTGACGACGAGGCTGGGCTTGAGTTTGCGCGGGGTGAGGAAGAGGCGTTGGAACGCGCCGTTGCCGAGGAACTCGGCGTCCGGCGGACGGTTCACCCAGTTCGTCGAAAGGACGCTGAAGAAATTTTCCGCCGCATCGCCGACCCAAAGGCCGGGTTCGGGCGTGAAGCAATTGAGCCGACGCAACCAGTTCACAGCGGGTTCGAGACGGAGGTCGTCGAGGATTTCCGGCTTGTTGCTCTTGCGTCCCGGTTCGTCCAGCACCCACTCATGGCCGTTCCAATGCCAGGCCGACTGGTCGCGCTCGCTGCGGGCGAGCAGGCGGATGCGGATGACCTCGTCCACCAGCTCGAAGGTAAACTGCGGCACTGCGGGATGCGCGACGCAGAGCTGGTCCCAATCCACGCCGTTGTCGAAATGCGCGCGGCGAAGGTTCGTCAGGAAGCGATGGCTCAACTTGCGCACGGGCACCAATGGCGTGCGGGTCATGGACTCGAGCAGCGCGCCGGGCGGAGCGTTGCGAAGCAGGTAAAAAGTATCGTCCACGAACGCGAGCGGCGGCTGCCCGGCAAACCAGATCGCGTCGGTCATCGGGCGCAGCTCGCCGTTCGAGAGCTTGATCCGCTGGGTGAAAGCGAGTTCCTGGTCGCCGTTCTGCAAGTGCGGCGTCAGCTCGACCACCTGCCCGTGATAGACCACGGGCTTGGTGCCGCACTCCATCAGCAGGCGGCCGTGATGGCCCCAGCGCGCGATCCACTGGAGCAGCTCCAGCCCTTGCAGCACGAAGTCGCTTTCCTTGTCCTCGCGGTGGCGGTTGTTCTCGACGATCCACTGGATGAACTCCCAGTCGAACGCGGGAAACAACTCCTGCTCGTGCGCGGCGCGGGTGTTCAAATCGATCAGATCAGCGAGCGACTTCTTCTTCTCGCCGGTGCGCGGGCGGAAGAGGTGAAACTCGGCGACCAACTGGTGCAGCGGCGAATCCTTCACCACGGGCTGGGGCTTGCAGATGACGCGCAGGCCGGCGCGCGGAGTGTCGAGGTGGACGGGGGCGGGCGGGAAG
>SIBB01000017.1 GCA_009695395.1 Pedosphaera sp.
AGGCAGTCGTCGCAGCCGTAGATGCGGCTGCCGATCGCGCTTCGGAACTCCACGGGGATGGCTCCCTTCAGCTCGATGGTCAGGTAGGAGATGCAGCGCCGCGCGTCGAGTTGGAAGGGCGCGGTGATCGCCTGCGTGGGGCAAGCCGTGATGCAGCGCGTGCAGGAGCCGCACCGGTTTTTCTCCGCCGCGTCCGGCTCCAGCTCCAGCGTCGTGATGATTTCTGCGAGGAAGAACCAGTTGCCCAGTCGCCGGCTGATCAGGTTCGTGTGCTTGCCTGCGAAGCCGAGTCCGGCGCGTTGCGCGAGGTCGCGCTCCAGCAACGGCCCCGTGTCCACATACCAGAGCGAACGCGTCTCCGCGCCGCCGAGTTGGTTGACGGCCTCCGTGAGCTGCTTGAGCGGCGCGGCCAGCACATCGTGGTAGTCCGCGAACCGGGCGTAGCGGGCGACAATGCCCGTGTTCAGTGGCCCGTGTTCAGTGGCCAGCGGCGTGGCCGCATGCCTCTCGCTGACCGCCTCTCGCTGACCGCTGTTTGCTGAGTAACTCACCGCGAGCGAGATGACGCTCCGCGCCCCTGCCAGCACCTGCTCCGGCTCCACGCGCTTGTGCGCGTTGCGCGCGAGGTAACCCATCTCGCCGTGCTGGCCCGCCTCGATCCATTTTTGGAATTGCGCCGTGTGCTCCGGCGGTGCGGCGGTGGTGAAGCGGCAGTCATCGAAGCCCAGTTCGCGGGCGCGCTGGCGGATAGCCGCCTTCACAGCCTCGGCGGGTTGAGCTGCGCCGCGCGGAAGTGGTGCAGCACGTGGGCGGCGATTTCCTTGATGGACCGCTGCTCGGTGCTCACCAGCACATCGGACTGCTTGTAGGCCGCCTCGCGCGTGGCGAGCAGTGCGCGGATTTTCGCCAGCGGATCGGCGGCTTGCAGCAAGGGGCGGTGCGTCTGGTGTTTCGTGCGCTGGTAGATCGTGTCGGGCGTGGCCCAGAGGCAGACGACGAGCGCATGAGATTTGAGGCTGGCGAGGTTGCCCGGCTCCAGCACCAAGCCGCCGCCGGTGGAAATCACACTGCCGCTCCGCGAGGCCATCTCCTCCACCAGCTCGCGCTCGAACTTGCGAAAAGCCGCCTCGCCGTGCATCGCGAAGATTTCACTCACCTTCACGCCTGTCCGGCTTTCGATGACCTCGTCCGTGTCCACGAACTCGAACTGCAGCTCGCCGGTCACCAGCCGACCCACGGACGATTTGCCCACGCCCATGAAGCCCACCAGCGCGACGTTCCGAATCTGACGTGGCACGATCATTTCCATCACCATGGCGGAAGCCTCTGAGTGAGGCACGAAGTTTCAAACCAGATACTGGAAGCACTGGCCTACCCAATCTTCGGCAGTTCAAACCCCTTCCGGTGCTCACGGCCGACGAGCTTGTTCGCTTCCGCGTCGTCGAAGGTCTCGGTCTTCGGGTCAATGCGCAGCTTCTTGCCGGTGCGCCATGCGATGTTGCCCGCGTGGCACATCAGGGTGCTGACGTGGCCGGAGTAAATCTCCTGGTTCAGCGTCTCCCGCTTCCGGCTCTTCACGGCGTCGAGGAAGTTGCGAACGTGCGCGCGGTCGCCGGAGTCGCCGCGGCCTTCCTTCATCACCTTGTCGGCGGGGTCGAACGCTTTCCATGAAGTGTTCGTGAGGAGCATCCAGCCGTTCTCGCCGTGGATGACCGCGCCCTCGCCGGCGTCGTGGAGGCGGGGCCTGGACCAGAGGCGCATCTCGTATTGGAGCACGGCGCGGGGATATTCGTAGGTGACGAACTGCGTGTCGGGCCATTGCTGGTCGTCGTCGTGGAAGAACTTGCCGCCGGCGCAGCTCACGGCATCGGGCAGGGCGTCGAGGCCCATGACGTAGCGGGCGTAGTCAATGCGGTGGACGCCGTCGTTGCCGAGGTCGCCGGTGCCGTAGTTGAACAGCCACCGCCACGCGCTGGTGACGATGGTCTCATTGTAGCGGCGCTCGGGGGCGGGGCCTTGCCAGATGTTGTAGTCGAAGCCCGCTGGCTGCTGGCCGTCGGGCACAAGTTTCACCGGCCCGGTCATCTCCGTCTCCCAGGCGCGACCGGAAATCACCTTGCCCAGCGCGCCGCTCTGGATGAACTCGCGCGCCTCGCGCAGCCACGGGGCGCTGCGGATTTGCGTGCCCATCTGCACCATGCGGTCGCGCTTGCGGGCGGCGGCCACGGCCACGCGGCCTTCGGCGATGTTGTGGCTGGCGGGCTTCTCGACATACACGTCCTTGCCCGCGAGGCAGCCCTCGATGGTGAGCAGCGCGTGCCAATGGTCCGGCGTGGCGACCATAAAGGCGTCAATGCTCGGGTCGTCGAGAAGGTTGCGGTAATTCTCCACGAGCTTGGGCTTGCGGCCCGTGCGCTTCTCGACTTCCGCGCCGCGCTGCTCGCGGACGTTGGCGCGGAGGTCGCAGATGTGCGTGATCTCGCAGTCCGGCTCGGCGAGGAAGCTGCCCATCACGGAGTTGCCGCGCCCGCGCACACCGATGCACGCGACGCCTATTTTGCTATTGGGATTGGCGGCGGTGAGCAGGGCAGGGAAGCCGAGGATGCCGGCGGTGGCGGTGGAAGACTTGAGAAAGGTTCGGCGGGAGGGATGTGTGGTGTTCATGGGCTGAAGAGTGGCAGGGCAGCGATTTCGACGCCAGCGGGGAAGGCCGGTGTTCATCGTTTGGGAGCGCAGGACAAACTCAGCCACGATGACTGTCCCATCCCCCCATCGCGGCGAGGGAGAAAAGAGAACGGTCACTTCCCCGCCAGCTTGGAAACCTCACGCGCCGTAAGCGCGCGGTCGAAGACGGCGATTTCGTCGAGTCGGCCTTCCCAGTTCGAGTCGTTGTCGCTCCGGCCGCCAAAGAAGCACTGGCCGAAGCCAGCTAGAGTTTTGGTGGAGAGCTTCGTTTCGATTTCAAGCTGACCGTCGAGGTAGGCTCGCACCTGCTGGCCGTCGCGCACGAGCGTGACGTGATGCCACTGCCAGCGGGGAAGCTCCGTCTTGCCGGCCACCGCGCTGCTGGCGTTTTCGCCATGGAAGAAGACGAGCTTGCCCGTGTGCCCAGACTTGCCGCCGATGCCGAGGTGTTCGCTCGCCGCGCTTAAGCCGTGGTCGGGACCGCGCGAGAAGAGCCAACCGCTGACGTCGCGCCCGTCGTTGGGCATCCCGTTCCAAACCCACAGCGAGACCGAGTAGCGGTCGCTGAGCGGTTCGAGTCGCGAACGCAGACGGCCGCCGACGAACTGCGGCGCGCGGTTGATTTCGTCCTTGGACGCGAACTCCGCCGGGCGCGGGCCATCCAGATAGTAAGTGATGGCCGGCTCGTATGTCGCGTCGTGGCCGCGGCCGGAGGCGTCGGCGGCGTGCGGGCCGGTGAACTCGTTCAGCCGCCAGTAGGCGAGCGGCTTCGTGTCCAGCACGGCGCGCGCGGCGGGGCCCTCGGGCAGTTTCCACGGGCGGCGCGGCTGGCCGCTGACCTTCTCCAGCAGATGAATCGCGGCTTCGGTAATCTTCGGCTCGGCCAGCACTTCGAGGCCCGCCGAGCGCGCAGCCCAGGTGTTGTAGCCGCCGAACGGATGCTGCTCGGGCGGTGGGATGTAGCCGTCCGCGCCGTTGGCCAACTCGATAACCATCGTGTTCCGCAGCGGGCTGGCGGCCTTAATCTTCAGCCCCGTCACCGCGTAGGTTTCATTCGGCGTCGTGGCGATGCCGATGTCGCCGATGCGCAGCGCCTGCACCACGACTTCCGTCCGCTGCATTTCGTGGAGGATGATTTGCTCGCGCGCATAGACCTCGGTGGTCGTCTTGGGCAGGCGGTCGCCCATCTCCTTCACGATGCGCTGCGACCATTCGAGAAGCTGCTTGTCGGGCACGCGGTAGTTGAGCGGAAGGCGCTTCTCAGCCATTGCAATATCGGCGTCAGCGCGGTGCTGTATGCCGCCGAGCGCCTTCATCGCGATGTCCAGCAAGCCGTCGGCGTAAGCCTGAATCGTGGGCGTGGGCCGCTGCTTCTCGGGAATCTTGTAGTCCACGCGGTAGATGTCGCCGCTGCAACCGTGGGACATGATGCCGACGAACGGCGGCTTGCCTGCGGGCGTGCTGGCGCCGAGGCGCGCCTTCAACCCTTCGCTGAACAAGCCGTAATAGTCCGCACCAATGTCCTTGTCGCCGAAGTAGTGCATCGAGAAGTTGCCAAGCACCGCGAGCGGCCGGCCGTCGCGCGATTGGATGGAGATGAGCGTGAGGTCGGGGTCTTCCGGGCCGGCCTCGCCCGTCACGTCGTCCCAGACGCGGCCCGCGTGCATGTTCGCGCGCACGGTCTTGTTGCCGAACGGGTCCTCCGCGATGCGGTCGGGCCGCCGAATCCACTGGCGCAACGCGGTGAACTCGGCGGCGTTGCCCTTCGCCCAGCCGACGCGCGCGGGCTCCAGGTTCTTCTGCGCACCGACAACAGCCTCGACGAGCTTATCGCGCAGGAACGGGATGTAGCGCGGGTCGGCGTCTGTGCCGAGGCACGCGAACGCGGACGGCGCGCTGTGCGCGTGCGTGGCGGTGATGAGGATGCGGTTCGCCGCGATGCCGGTGCGCTTCGCTGCGAGCGCCTTCGCCTCGTCGAGCAGGGGCCGGCCCATCATGCAACTGTCCACGACGACGATGGCGATTTGCTCGCGGCCATCGCCGAGCACGAGCGCGCGAGCGTTAACGGGCGTGTTCACCTTCTCGACGCTGCGGTTGAGCATGCCGCCGTTGACGAGCACGGGCAGCACGGCGGGCGTCACATCCACGACGGCGGCCCCGGCGCGGAAGTCGGCGGCGTGCAACGCGGCTGGGAAAGTGAGCAGGAGGGCGAGGAGAAACAGGTGTGGATACATGATGTGTGAAATATGGCCTATGAGAAGTTAGCCGGAGCATCGCGGCAAGAAATTGTTCCGATGGACATGGGGCGAGGCACGTCCAAAATCCCGCTGATGACTTTGCCCATCCGATTCTTTGCTACCCTGCTCGGAGCTTTCGCGTTCAGCGTTGCGGTGGGCGCCGCTGAACTCAGGCCCTACTCCGCCTCCGGCTGCTCGGTGGTGGACGACTACTTTGTCAACGAAGTCTGGGCCAAGGTCGCCGCCGAATCCTGCCTCAAGTGTCACAAGGCGGGCGGCGATGCGGAGGATTCCAAGCTCGTGCTGCTCGACCCAGCACGGCTCACGGGTGCCAAGCGCGCCGAGGCGCTGCATGCGAGCCGTGCCGCATTCGCGGCGATGGCGCAGGTGAAGGAAGGCAATTCAACGCGACTCCTCCTCAAGGCCACGGGCAAGGTCAAGCACGGCGGCAAGGAAGCGCTCAAGCCGAACTCGGCGGGTCACAAGGTGCTCGCGGAGTTCGTGCGACTCGTGAACGCGCCATCGCCCGCCGTCGTTGCGAAGGCCAGTGCAGCAGCCGAGAAGAACGCCCCGCCGTTCTTCAGCGGCGTGGCGATGCTCGATGACCGCAGGCTCCTCCGCCGCGTGACGCTCCAACTCGCGGCGCGCCTGCCGACGGACGCGGAGATGAGCGCGGTGGCGTCGCAGGGCGTGAAAGCGATGCCGGCGATTCTCGACGCGCTGCTGAAAGAGGACGGCTTCTACGACCGCTTGCGCGAGGGCTTCAACGACATCTTCCTCACGCTCGGCGTGGACGGCAACCCAGACCAGTCGTTGCTGTCTTACGAGCATTTCGAGAAGTCACGCGGTTGGTATCAGAACACGAACCTGACCAAGGAATTCCTCGAACCCATCACGGATGCAAAGGAGCGGCAGCAGGCTGGCTACCAGCTCGCGAACGATTACCGCAAGGCGCTGCTCGCCGAGCCGATGCGGCTCATCGAGCACATCGTGCGCAACGAGCGGCCGTTCACGGAGCTGGTCACGGCGGATTACTTTATGGTGTCGCCCTACGGCGCGCGTGGTTACGGCATCTTCGGCGAGGTGAAGGACAAGTTCAAAAACCCGGCCGACCCGTTCGAGTTCATCCCGGTGAAACTCAAAGCGCTCACGGGCCGGAGCAAGAGCGAGAACCAGGATTCCGCGACGGGTCTCTATCCGCACGCGGGCTTGCTCAGTGCGTTCCAGTATCTCACGCGCTACCCGACGACCGAGACGAACCGCAACCGCCAGCGGGCGCGCGTTTACTTCCTGCACTTCCTCGGCGTGGACGTGCTTGAACTGGCCGCGCGCGTGGGCGATGCCGCCGCCGTCTCGGCGAAGTTCGAAAACCCCACGATGCAGGCGAGCGAGTGCGTCGTGTGCCACAAGACCATTGACCCCATCGCCGGGCTCTTTCAGGACTACTGGCGTTTCGCGGACGCGGGCGTTTACGGGAAGCGCAAGGGCGGCTGGTTCACGGACATGTTTGCCCCCGGTTACGAAGGCGAGGCCATGCCGGGGGCGGAACGCTGGCGCGCGTTGCAGTGGCTCGGCGAGCGCACTGCGAAGGACCCGCGCTTCGCCGTCGCGATGGTCGAGCACGCTTACTACCTGCTGACTGGGCGCAAGGTGCTGCTGCCGCCGAAGGACTTGGAAGACCCGCTCTTCGCCGCGAAACGCCGTGCCTACGCGGAGCAGCGCAAGCAAGTCGAGGCCATCGCCACGCGCTTCGCCGCGACGGGTTTTAACTTCAAGCAGGTGCTCAAGGACTGGGTGATGACGGACTTCTACCGCGCCGACGGCCTCGCGATGGCTGCGGCGAATCCCGCGCGCCGCGCCGAGTTGGACGACCTCGGCGTCGTGCGGATGCTCGCGCCGGAGCAGGTGGAGCGGAAGGTCGCGGCCATCTTCGGCAAGGGCTGGGGCCGCTTGAAGCACGGCGACGGCGGACTGGACATGCTCTACGGCGGCATTGACTCGAAGGAAGTGACCGAGCGCGCCGCCGACCCGAGCGGTGCGATGGGCGCGATTCAACGCATCCTCGCCAACGACGTCGCGTGCAAGCAGACCGCGCTGGACTTCAGCCGCGCGCCGAGCGACCGCCTGCTCTTCCCGCACATCGAGCCGGACGTGGTGCCCGGCAGCGCCGAGGCTGACGCGCAGATTCGCCGGGCGATTGTGCATCTGCACCAACGCGTGCTGGGCCGCTTCGACAAGCCGGAGTCGCCGGAAGTGGAGCGCACTTACCAGCTCTTCGCGGGCATCGTGAGCGATGCGGCGGAGAAGAAGAACTTCGACAAGCAGGAGAATTACTCCTGCCGCCAAAGCCTCGTCGCCCCCGTCCCCGACCCGAACTACACCGTGCGCGCCTGGCGCGCGGTGGTGACATATCTGTTGCGGAGGCAAGAATTCCTCTACGAATAATTATGAGACGTGACTTCCTAAGGCTCTGCGGTCTCGCCGGTCTTAGCTTCGCCTGCCCCGGCGGCCTGGCTTCATTCGCCCGCGCGGCGGTGAAGGAGGAGCCGCCTTACGCGGGGCCGTTCTACATGGTCTTCAACGCGTCGGGCGGCTGGGACACGACTTACTTGATGGACCCCAAGGGCATCAACGAAATGAACCGCCTCTACAAGGAGGGCGACATCCTCACGAAGGGCGCGCACAAGTTCGCGCCGACGGACAAGCACAAGACCGGCGGCATGAGCAACGAGGAGTTTTACGCCGAGTTCGGCAGCGAGCTGCTCACGTTCAACGGCCTCGATTACTCGGTGAACAATCACTCGCCCGGCGCGCGCTACATGGCCACGGGCAAACTCGACAGCCTCGCGTATCCGACCTTCGCCGCGCTCGTCGCCGCCGCGAAGGGACCGACTTGCCCGCTGTCGTTCCTCACGTTCGGCAACTACTCGGCCACGGGCAATGTCGTCGCGATGTCGCGCGTGCCTTACTTGCCGTCGCTCCAGAAGATTGCGAACGCGGACCACATCGAGGGCAACGTGAAGTCGCCGTATCACGAAGACTTTGCCCTCGCGCGCATCGAGAAAGCGCTCGCGGAACAACGCGAGATGCGCGCGGCCACACCGCTTCTCCCGCGTCAGGAACGCGCGGAGTCCATGCTCTACGCGGCGCAGGTGAATTCGAAGGCTATGGCGCGCGTCACGCCGCACATTCCCACGAACGTGCCGAAGGAACGCCTCGCGCAGCAGGCGGAGATTGCGCTGGCGTCGTTCAAGGCCGGCGTGTGCGTCTCGGCGAACCTGAGCATCGGCCAGTTCGACAGCCATCAGAACAACGACGTGGACCAGATGAAGCTCATCCCGGAGTTTCTCGCCGGCATCGCCTACGTCATCCGCCGCGCCGAGGCGCTGAAGATTCGCGACAAGCTTGTCATCGTCATCCAGAGCGAGATGGGCCGCACGCCGACCTATAATAAAGGCAACGGCAAAGACCACTGGTCCATCGGCTCCATCATGTTCCTCGGCCCCGGCATCAAGGGCAACCGCGTCATCGGCGCGACGGACGAGAAGCAGTTCGGCGTCGCGCTGAACCCGCAGTCGCTCGCACTCGACAAGGACAAAGGCATCAAGATCCGCCCCGAGCACATCCACGAGGCGTTGCGCGAATACGCGGGGGTCGCCGACCACGCGCACGCGAAGAAGTTCCCGCTGGGCTTGACGGAGAAGGAGAAGCTGCGCGGGCTGTGGGGGTGATACCAAAGTCCCGATGGTCGGCGCTGGAATACCAACCGAAACGCGAGGGCGCACGCCTTCTCCCTCGGACGGCGCGGGTGTCAAGTTGCGCCCAAGGTAGTGAGATGCGATCCCAATTCGCGTGACTTCCCGCCGCGCTGTCGGTAACACCCCGCGCCGTGCTGGGTGCCTTGCTTGCGACTGTCCTGTTTGCCTTCTCCGCCGTCTCCGGCGCGCGGGTGGCCAAGCTCATGGGCGGCACGGAGGCGAACTTCTGGCGGCTCTCGCTGGCGACGCTCTTCCTCGCGGTGCTGGCGCACACGTTTGGCGCAGGGCTGGCGGGCAACGGGTTTCATATCTTCATCCTGAGCGGCTGCATCGGCTTCGGGCTGGGGGATGTTGCGCTGTTCCAAGCCTACCCGCGGCTGGGTTCGCGGTTGACGATCCTGATCGTGCATTGCCTCGCCGCGCCGTTTGCGGGGCTGGTGGAGTGGCTGTGGCTGGGCACTACCTTGACGGTGGCGCAGATGTCGTGCGGTGCGGTGATTCTGGCCGGAGTGGCAGTCGCGCTCACGCCGGAGCACGAGTCGCACGGGGATCGGCGGGAGTTCGGGGTCGGTATTTTCTTTGCCGTGCTCGGGGCGATAGGGCAGGGGGGAGGCGTCGTCTTGAGCCGCAAGGCGTATGAGCTTTGCGCCTTGGCGGATCAGCCGATGGGCGGCGTGACGGCGGCCTACCAACGCATCATCGGCGGGGTCATCATCTCGGGCCTGGCGCTGCTGGTGGTGAAGCGGCATTTCCTTTTACCGCGTGCCGTCGGCTTGCCGCCGCCGCCCGCAGACGGCGACTGCAAGTCGCCGGCACAATCCACGGCGGAGAAGTGGCGCAAGTCGGGCAAGTGGATTGTCTTCAATGCGCTGGCAGGCCCCACGCTGGGCGTGAGCTGCTATCAGTGGGCGCTGAAGACCACGCCCTCCGCAGTGGTGCTGCCGATCGTCGCGCTGTCACCGCTGGTGGTGATGCCCTTCGCGCGGTGGCTGGAGCAGGAGCGGCCTACGAGGCGCTCGACTGTGGGGGCGGTGATCGCGGTGGCAGGTGCGGTGGCGCTGGCGCTGGCGAAGTGACCTTAACTCCGCAGCTTGGCCACGTAGGCGCCGTCCACTCCGTCGCGGAAGGGCAGGAGCTCTCGCTCGGATTCGAGGCGGAACTGGGGGTGGGCGGCGAGGAAGTCCTTTACCACTTCGGAGTTTTCCTCGGGCTCCAGGCTGCACGTGCTATAGACCAGCGTGCCGCCGGGCTTGAGGTGCATGGCGGCGAGGCGCAGGAGTTTCAACTGTGTCTCGCGCATGCGCGCGGGTTCCTCGGGCTGAAGCCGCCAGCGGAGGTCGAGGCGGCGGCGCAGGACGCCGGTGTTCGAGCAGGGCGCGTCCACGAGCACTTTGTCGAACTTCTGGAATTGCAGCACGGCTTCCGGGTGGTCGCCGAGGGCCACTGCCTTCACGCACGTCACGCCGAGGCGCGCGCAGTTTTCGGTGACCAGTTTCAGGCGCTCTGTGCTGGAGTCGCAGGCGAAAAGTTCACCGTCGTTCTCCATCTTCTGCGCGATGTAGGCAGTCTTGCCGCCGGGCGCGGCGCAGAGATCGAGGACGCTTTCGCCGGCCCAAGGGTCGAGGGCTTGCACGGAAAGGAGGGTGCTGGGATCCTGCACATAGAACCAGCCCTCGCGGAAGCTGCCGAGGGTGGCCAGCGAGGGGTGTGTCTTGAGCGCGAAGACGGTGTGCTCCTCAGTCCAAGGGCAGGTGACAAAATCGTATTCCACGCTCTCGTTGAGCCTCCAGCGCTCGATGAGCCGGGTCGAGTTGGCCTTGAGTGTGTTGACGCGAACGTTCGTGGGAGGGGCTGTGTTGTTCCACGCGAGTAGGCGGCGCGTGTCGTCGGCCCCCCAGCGGGCGGTCCACTTTTCCACGAGCCATTCGGGATGCGAATAGCCGAGGTGAGGGTGCGTGGTTTGCAACTCGGCGAGAGACTGCTTCACCGTGGCGCGCTCTGCGTCGAGCCGGCGGAGGATGGCGTTGATGAAGTTTGACTGCTGCACGAAGCCAAGGCGCTTTGCGATCTCCACGGTCTCAAAACACGCTGCGTGCGGCGGGATGCGGTCGAGGAAGAAGAGTTGATAAAGACCGAGCCTGAGGAAGACCTGCACCTGAGGCAACTGCGGGCGGTCCTCCGTCTTGAGCGCGATGAGCCAGTCGAGCGCGGCCTGCCAGCGGACGCAGCCGTAAACCATCTCCTGCGTGAGCCGGCGGTCGTCGGGCCGCATTTTGGTTGTGGCGAAAGCGTCGTCCAAAATGTCCTCGACGAACGTGTTGCCCTGCAGTCGGCGAAGCAGGACCTCGGCGGCAATCTCGCGTGCGGCGCAAAGAGGGCCCGCCATTTCGGGGCGGGCTGCCGCGGCGGGGCGTTGGTCAGCCTTTGCGCCTTCAGAGCGGATGATGCGATGCTCCAAGTGGGGCGCGGTGCGCGAGGGCGCGGGGCGGTCGTCATCGCGGGGGCGGCGGTCGTCGCGGCGGTCGTCGTATTGCCGTGTGTCCCGCTGCGGATAATCATCACGTCGGCCACCGGAACCAAAGCCGCCACCGGAGCGGCGGTCAGCGTCACGGCGTGGCGCGAATGTGCCTTCGGAGCGCGCCGGACCGTAGTTCGGCTGGCCGGAGTCGCGTTGCTCGCGGTTGAACGGGAGATCGCGACGGTCGTCACGGCGGCCCCCGAAATCACGT
Source organism: Pedosphaera sp. (assembly GCA_009695395.1). GTDB lineage: Bacteria > Verrucomicrobiota > Verrucomicrobiia > Limisphaerales > SXTU01 > SXTU01. The sequence continues at coordinate 11,410 of SIBB01000017.1, forward strand.
GAGTCGCGCTGCGGATAAGAATCACTGCGACCGCCGGAGTCGTAGTCGCCAGCGGGACGCCGGTCAGGGTTTTGGCGTGGATCGAATGATCTTTCAGGAGGCCGCTGGCTGTAGGGCGGTGCACTCGGGTTGCGTTGCTCGCGATTAAACGGGCGGTCGCGGCGGTCGTCATATTGCCGAGTGTCCCGCTGCGGATAATCATCACGACGGCCACCTGAGTCAGAGGCGCCACCGGGGCGGCGGTCAGCGTCACGGCGTGGCGCGAATGTGCCTTCGGAACGCGCTGGGCGGTAGGCCGGCGGGCCGGGATCGCGTTGCTCGCGGTCGAACGGACGGTCGCGTCGGTCATCACGGCGGTCGTCGAAATTCCGCGTGCTGGCCGACGCCGGGATTCGTTGTGGGCGTTCGCTGGACTGGAGTGGCCGCGCCGGGAGTGAAGGTTCACGCGCATCGGATCTCTGGGCGCGGCTTACTTTCGGACGCCTGGCGAAGGGTTCGTAGAATTTCCCCGCGTGCGGGCTTGGCTCGCGCTCGGCTCCTGCCGGGGCCGTGTTTGGCGCGTTTTCTTGCGATCGGTGCCCCGAGGAACCAGCGTCGTCGGGCCTTCTCGTCTTCCACGGACGCAAAACCCCAACTCCCTCCGGCCGGCCACCGGACAGATCATCGGATTTGCTGCGGAAGCTGCTGCCCGGCTTGGCGAATGGCTTACCAGCGGGCTTTGATCCGGGGGGTTGGGATGGCTCCTGAAAGGGCTCGCCTTCCCGTTCGCCGGACATTTCGCTTGGTTTTAATCTCTGCACGACTTAACAATGACGGACATTTCGCAGAGCGCGAGTTATTTGAAACTATGAGAGCTGAACTGGATAAGTTGAAAGACGCGGGAAAGATCGACAGCAAGCACATCGAACCCCTACTGGCATTGGTGCAGGGCGGCTACTGCTCGCACAAGAGCTGGGGCTTCGGGCGCATCACCACGGTCGACACTGTCTTCTGCCAGTTCACCATCGATTTTCCAGGCAAGCCCGGCCACAAGATGGACCTGTCCTTCGCCGCCGACTCGCTGAAGTCCATCCCCGCCGAGCATATCCTCGCCAAGAAAAGGGACGGACTGCCCGGCCTCCGCCAGATGGCCGCGCGCGACCACGTGGGCGTCATCAAGCTCGTGCTCAACAGTTATGGCGGCAAGGCGACGCTCGATCAGATTCAGAAGGAGCTTGTGCCTGAGGTCATCACCGAGGACTGGAAGAAGTGGCTCGAAGTCGCCAAGCGCGAGATGAAAAAGGACGGACACTTCATCGTGCCGCTCAAGAAGACTGAACCGGTCATCTACCAAGCTCAGGAGTCCACCGTCCAGCAGCGCGTCATGGTGAAGTTCAAGGCCGCCAAGGGGCTCAAAGCCCGCCTCACCGAGGCTGCCGACCTGCTCAAGAACGTGGACGACCTTGACAACAAGGCCGCCGTTGTCACCGAAGCCATCGCGACCCTCAACGCAGAAATCACCAGCCATCAGCGCACGCAGCCCGCGCTCGCGCTGGAGGCCGTCTTCCTCCGCGACGACCTGCGGCAGGCCGCCGGCCTCGCCGTGACCGAGGGCGAACTCACCGAGTCCGCCCTTTGGGATCAGGGGCTCAAGCTCGGGCAATTGCTCGACGGGATGCCCTCCGCCAAGCACCGCCGCTCCCTCGACTCCTTCAAGACCGTCACCCCGACGCTCTGGTATGAGGCCGTCATCGGCACCATCAATAACGTGTCCGCCAAGCTCGCCGGAGAGTGCGCCACGATGCTCATGCAGAACGGCAAGCTGGACCTTTTGCGCGAGACGCTCGCCCGCCTCATCAGCCAGCACCAGGCCAGCAGCGAGCTCCTCCTCTGGCTCGCCAAGGAGCGCTCAGACACCTTCGCCGACATCCTCGGGCCGGAAGTCTTCCGCGCGATGGTGTCCGCCATCGAGCGCGACACCTTCAACGAGAAGAAGTCCAACAAGCTCCGCGACTTCATCCTCGCCGACCTCGAGCTGCTGCCCGAGCTGATTTCCTCCGCCGACATCGAAGTCGTGAAGGACCTCACCCGCGCGCTCCAACTCTCGTCCAGCTTCGACGACATGGACCGGCGCTCGCTCCTCGCGCGCATCGTAAAGGTCTTCCCCGCCGTCAAGGAACTCATCACCGGCGAAGCCGTCAAGCAGGACCACGGCTTCATCGTCTCCTGGTCCAGCCTCGAACGCCGCCGCGCCGAATACGACGACCTCTGCAAGAAGCGCATCCCGGCGAACTCGAAGGACATCGCGCTGGCCCGCAGCTACGGCGACCTTCGCGAGAACCACGAATACAAGGCATCGAAGGAAATGCAGAAGGTCCTCATGCGTCGCAAGAGTGAGTTGGAAATCCAGCTCAACCGCGCGCGCGGCACCGACTTTGCAGACGTGCGCACGGATGTGGTGAGCATCGGCACCAAGGTTGTGGTGCAGGACCTCATCAACAAGAAGAGCGTCACCTTCAACATTTGCGGCGCGTGGGACTCTGACCCGGACAACGGAATCATTGCCTACCTCAGCCCCATCGGTCAGGCACTGCTGAACCACCCAGTCGGTGCCGAGGTCGAGTTCGAGTTGCACAACGCGAAGCACAAGTTCCGCATTGATGCCATCGCAGCCCTCCCTCCCGCGCCGAAGCCGGCGGAACCCCCCGAAGCCGCGTCGAACTGACGCTCCGGCGGCGGTTGGCGTGAGGGTCTCAGCGTGCTCATCTGCACCGATCTGGGCACTTACCCACTTGGCTTGAGACTAGCCCCTGACGCATGAAGGCCCTGCCCCTGCCCGTTGGCTTCCGCCGCGCCTGCAAGCGCCTCGGCGTGGAGTCGCCACGTCATGTCGTCACCGTGCGCATCGCGGAACAGCGGGCGGCGCTGTTTGAACTCACTAAGCAAGGCAGTCGCTGCATCGCGAAGCTACTCAAAGAGTTCGCCTGCTCCACCTCGAAGTTCGGCATCGGCCAAGTCGCTGCCTCTAACTGCACACCTCTGGGCCTGCATCGCATCGCGGAGAAGCACGGCGCGGGTGCGGAGCCGGGCACCGTCTTCAAAGCCCGCAAGCCCATCGGCCACTTGCGCGACGGCCTGCCGCTGGAGTCCATCACCACGCGCATTCTGTGGCTCGATGGCCTCGACCCCGGCTTCAACCGCGGCGGCGACGTGGACACCTTCGCCCGCTACATCTACATCCACGGCTTCGGAGACCAAGCCAGCCTCGGTCGCCCCGCCTCCCACGGCTGTATCCATCTCGCGGACGTAGACCTTGTGCCGCTCTTCGACCTGCTGCCCGTCGGGACCTTGGTCTGGATTGAGAAGGGTGGAAAAGCTGAAGAGTTGAAGAGTTGAAGCGGCTGCTTCGTTCGCGCAGCCGGCCCCTTTCCGCCCTTCAACTCTTTAACCCTTTAACTCCCTCCTCACTTCCCTACCTTCCTCGCCATGTCGTTGCTCGACCAAATGACCGCCCTCGCACAGCAGGCCAAGACCGCCTCGCGCGACCTAGCCCGGCTTTCCACCGCCGATAAGAACGCCGCCCTCCTCGCGATGGCTGACGCCTTGCAAGCCAACGCCCCCGCGCTCCAAGCGGCCAACGCCAAGGACATGGCCACCGGCGCCCAGATGGGCCTCTCCGCCGCGATGATCGACCGCCTCAAGCTCGACGACAAACGCATCGCCGCGATGGCCGACGGCCTGCGCGAAGTCGCCGCCTTGCCCGACCCCGTGGGCCGCATTCTCGACGACCGCACGCGCCCGAACGGCCTTCGTCTCCAGAAAATCGCCACGCCCATCGGCGTCGTCGTCATCATCTACGAGTCGCGCCCGAACGTGACCGCCGACGCCGCGAGCCTCTGCTTCAAGACCGGCAACGCCACCATCCTGCGCGGCGGCAAGGAGGCGTTGCACTCGAACACCGTCATCGCCGAGACGATGGTTGCCGCCGGTCGCGCCGCGCTGGGCGACCGCTTCCCCGCGCACGCCATCCAGATCGTGCCCACCACCGACCGCGAGGCCATCCCCGCGCTGCTTTCCCTCACGCAATACGTGGACCTCTGCATGCCGCGCGGCGGCGAGGGACTCATCCGCGCCGTGACCGAGTGCAGCAAGGTGCCCGTCATCAAGCATTACAAAGGCGTCTGCCACGTCTTCGTCCATGCCGACGCCGACCTCGCGATGGCCGAGAGCATCGTGATGAACGCCAAAGTCCAGCGCCCCGCCGTCTGCAACGCCGCCGAAACGCTCCTCGTGGACAAGGCAGTTGCGGACAAGTTCCTCCCCGCCATCGCCGCGAAGCTTTTTGAGAAGAACGTAGAACTCCGCGCCGATGAAGCCACCCGCGCGCTGCTCGCCTCTCAACTCTCAACTCCCCACTCTCAACTGAAGCCCGCCTCCGAAGCGGATTTCTTCACCGAGTATAACGACTACATCCTCAACGTCCGCGTCGTGGACGGCGTGCCCGCTGCCATCGCCCACATCAATCACTACGGTTCAGGGCACAGCGATAGCATTGTGACCGGCGACGAGACAGCTGCACGGCAGTTCCTCGCCGAGGTGGACAGTGCCGCAGTGTATTGGAACGCGAGCACGCGCTTCACCGACGGCGGCGAGTTCGGCATGGGCGCCGAGATCGGCATCAGCACCGACAAGATCGGCGCGCGCGGCCCGATGGGCCTGGACGAACTCTGCACCTACAAGTGGCTCGGCTTCGGCACCGGGCAGGTGCGTGGGTGAATGAGGGGCTCGGACTGCTCACGGCCTCTCCGCCGTGACGAGGCTGCGGTCGGCGGCGGTGGGTTGGTATTGCAGGTTGCGGAAGCCGACTTGCGCAAACAGCTCCGCCAGCTCGCCCAGCGAGTAGCATTTCCCCTCCGTCGAGTGCATCAGAATGGCGGAATATTCGGCCACGGGCAGCGGGCCGGTCTTGTCCGCGTGCAGGTGCATGTCGTGCACGATTAGCAGGCCGCCGGAGGGCAGCGCAGCGAAGGATTTTTCCAGCAGCCGCTTCACCACGGGCGTGTCCCAGTCGTGCAGGACGTTCGAGAACAAGTGCATGTCGAAGCCCGTCGGCAGCGGGTCGTGGAACATATCTCCCGCGAGCACGGAGACGCGCCCGGCGTAGCCGCGCTCAGCGATGAGTTTCGTGGCGACCTGGTCCACCGGCGGCTTCTCGAAGACGGTCGCGCGCACGTCGGGATGCCCTGCCGCGATGGCGCACGCGTAGATGCCCGAGCCGGCGGCGATGTCCAGCAGTCGCGTGCGTCCGCCGGGTGCGAGCGCCTTCGCCACGGCGCGTCCGAGGTAGATGCCGCGGCAGTCCATCGCAGCCGTGAAGCGTTGCGCGAAGTCCGGTTCCTCCATCGCCTTGGTCCACTCCTTCTCGGCCTTCGAGCTGCCCCAGTTCGCGGGCTTGTCGGTGCGCAGGACCTTGAGTATGTCGAGCGCGACGGGGCGGTCTTTGAGTGAGGCGAAGTAGGGACCGAGAAACCACGGCGAGCCTTGCACGAGGTGTTCGCGCGCGGCCTCGGTGACACGATGAACGCCGTTCTCTTCGCGGACAAAACCGTTGGCCTTGAACAGCGTCAGCATCACGTCCACAGGCCGCGCAGCGAGCTGCAACTCGCGGCAAATCGTCGCCGCGTCCGATGGATGCGCGGCGAGCCAGGTGAAGAAGTCGAGGTGCACGACAGCGGCGTTGAGTAAGTCCACCGCGTAGATGCCGTCGCGGTAGCGATAAATGCGAAGCGGATCGGAAAGCGGGTCGCGGGTCAGGTCGAGCATGGGCGGATGCTGCGGGAGTCGAAGCGTGGGTCAAAGCGGAAAGTTGTTCCGAGAGGCTTCCGAGTCGTCGGCACGGCTTCGGGATTGGCAAACTGCCGGGCCGCTTCTAGTTTCCAGTCAATGTCTTTGAACCGCCGCCGCTTCTTCACCCGCACGGGCCTGATCGCCGCCGCGTCTGCTGCCGCTCCCGCCATCGTCCGCGCTGCCGAGCCGGGCAACGCGCGCCCCGGCCAGAAGCCGCGCCACATCATCCACCTCGTCGCCGACGGCATGGCGATGGCCACGCTGTCGATGGCCGACCATCTTGCGCGGGCGGTGCGCGGGCGCGGCCTCTCGTGGATGAACCTTTATAACCAGCCCGGCACCGTCAACTCGCTGATGGACGTGCGTTCGCTGAACTCCCTCGTCACCGATTCCTCCGCGTCTGCGTGCGCGTGGGGCAGCGGCTCGCGCATTGTGAACGGCACGGTGAACGTGCTCCCCGATGGCACCGTGCTCACGCCGCTCTACACACTCTTCGGTCAGCAGGGTTGGAAGCGCGCTCTCGTCACCACCACGGAGATCACGCACGCCACGCCGGCGGGCTTCGCGGCGAGCGGTCTCAAGCGCGAGGCGGCGGAGAGCATCGCGGTGCAATACCTGGAGCGCGGCGTCGAAGTGCTCCTCGGCGGAGGGCAGAAGTATTTCGACCCCGCCAAGCGCAAGGACAAGCGCGACCTCGTGACAGACTACCAGACCGCGGGCTATCAAGTCTTCAAGACCGCGAAGGAGTTCGACGCCGCGAAGAACGACGGCAAATGGCTCGGCATTTTCTCCAACAGCCATCTCCCGTTCACCGTGGACTGGAACCACGACGCGAAGCTCAAGGAAAGTGTCCCGCATCTGGCCGACCTGACACGGAAGGCGCTCGCGAAGCTGGAGAACGAGAACCACTTCATCCTGCAAGTGGAGGGGGGGCGCGTGGACCACGGCGCGCACATGTGCGACGCGGTTGCCGCGCTGTATGACCAGATTGCGTTCGACGAGGCGATTGATGCGTGCCTCGACTTTCAGAAGCGCCACCCGGACACGCTCATTGTTATCACCACCGACCATCCGACCGGCAACCCCGGCCTCTGCGGCGTCGGCACCAACTACGGCTTCACCTCCGCGCTCTTTACCAACGTGCAGCGGGTGAAACGCTCGTTCAGCGAAATCTTCAAGCGCCTCAACGTCCCCGGACCGGACTCGGCACCGCTGGCGAAGGGGGCGTTCGCGCCCCCGGTGGTGGACGACCCCAAGTTCATCGCCGATGTCATCCGCGACGCCACCGACTACCAGCTCACCGCCGAGAAGGCCGCCGCGTTGGCCCCGTTCCTCACGCGTCAGGGCAGGGCGCAGTTCACCCTGATGAACAGCAACGTAGCGCAGCTCGGCCAGCTCATGGGCAACCACCTCGGCATCGGCTGGACGGGCACGGCGCACTGCTCGGACTTCGTGCCGCTGGTCGCGACGGGGCCGGGGGCCGAGCGCTTCCGCGGCTTCATCCAGAACACGGACGTGTTCCGCCACTACACGCAGCTCGCGGGGATTGATTTCAAGAACCCGTCCGTGCCCATCAGGGAGAACCTCAAGGTGCCGCTGGATTTGGATAAGGACTTGCAGAGGGAGAAAGAGAAGGAGGCGAAGGAAAAGTCCGCCGCGCTGTGGTCGGAGCAGCACTGGGTGGCGGCCTAATCGAACGACCTTGCCATGTTCACCGACTGGTCAAGCTGGCTGAACCAGCCACTGATGTGGCCGCTGCTGGCCTTTCACTGCTGGATGCTCATCGACGCCGTCCGCCGTCAGGAATGGGTCTGGGTGGCCTTCATCTTCCTGTTCCCGGTGGTGAACGACATCCTCTACTTCTTCATGGTCTATCGCGGCTCGACGCCGCACGCCTCCACCGGCTTCGAGCTGCCCGGCCAGCACAAGCGCGAGCGCATCGCGGAGCTTGAGAAGCAGATCCACCTGCTCGACAAGGCTCACCACCACCTCGAGCTGGCGGACATCCAGTTCCAGCGCGGCAAGTTCAAGTTGGCGGAGGAGTCTTACCTGCGCACCCTCGAGCGCGAGCCGCAGGACCTCGACGCGCGCGCACATTATGGCCAATGCCTGCTGCGGCTGAGCCGCGCGGCCGAGGCCCGCCCGTATCTCGAGGCCGTGTGCTTCGAGAATCCCAAACACGATTACGGCCACACGCTCATGGCGCTGGCCGAGACGCGCACCGCGCTGGGCGATGCCGAGGGTGCGATCGCTATCTGGGAACAGATCGTGAGCCAGCACTCCTACGCGCGCGCGCGCATGCAACTGGCGGAGTTGCTCGCCGCAAAAGGGCAGGGAGCTCGCGCCCGTAGCCTCGCTGAGGAAGTCATCGCGGAGGACAGACACACGCCGCATTACCAGCGCCAGCAGGAGCAGCCGTGGGTGGCGCGGGCGAAGAAGCTGGTGAAGACACTCCCCGCGTAGGGCAGTGCGGAGGTGGCGATTGCCAGCGCCTTGCCAGCCTCGTCGGCGCGCTGGCCGAGAACGTGAATTACGCCGCGAAGCTGAAGGAAGCCCACACGAAGGACCGCAAGTTCAAGGACGTGG
>SIBB01000018.1 GCA_009695395.1 Pedosphaera sp.
CTGCGGGAAGCGGATCGGGGTGAGCGGACGATCCAGGTGATTTGCCGGGAGGCGAACATCTCGGAGGTGACGTTTCACCCGTGGAAGAAGCAGTTTGGGCAGATGGAAGTGAACGAGGCCCGGCGGCTCAAGGAACTGGAGCGTGAGAACACGGAGCTGAAGAAGATGCTGGCGGCGGCGCAGGCCGTGGTGGCGAGGGGACTGTGTTCGCAGCGGGCAGCCTGCCGGATCCTGCGGGTGGCGCGCTCGACGTTCAGCTATCGCGGACGAGCGCCCACGACGGCGGAAGAGCAGATGAGAAAACGGCTGCACGAGCTGTCGGTGGAACACCCGCGCTACGGGTATCGGCGGATCACGGCGCTGTTACGGCGGGAAGGCTGGCGGGTGGGCAAGCGGCACCTCCAACGGCTGCGGCGGCTGGAAGGGCTGCGTGTGCCACCGACCAAACGCAAGGTGAGCCGGCGGGGAGTTTCCACGGGTTTGCCGACGCAGGCGGTCCACCGGGGCCACGTGTGGACGTGGGACTTCATCGCGGATGCGACGGTGCGGGGCGGGGCACTGCGGATGCTGACCATCCTAGATGAACACACGCGGGGAGTGTCACGTGTTGCGGGCGGACCGGGCCTTGCGCTCGCAGGACGTGCTGACGTGGCTGCAGAAGGCCATCGAGCAACACGGGGCACCCGAATATCTGCGGAGCGACAACGGTTCGGAGTTTATTGCGAAGATCGTGCAGCGCTGGCTGGCGGAGTAGCGGATCAAGACGATCTACATCGAGCCCGGCAGCCCGTGGCAGAACGGTTTTGTGGAAAGCTTCCACGGTCGGTTTCGGGACGAGTGCCTGAACCGGGAGCAACTGTGGACGCTGACAGAAGCGCGGGTGGTCATTGAGGACTTCCGGCGTCAATACAATCACAAGCGGCCACACAGCAAGCTGGGCTATGAGAGTCCCGTGGCGTTCGCGGCGAGAATCGGTCCATTCCCATCTGCGGTCGGGCTACGCCCTCCCTGCGCCGGGAATGGACAAACAGAGCAGAACCAGACAACCTCAACCAAGTCTCCGGACTAACACACCAAGTGGCTCAGAAAAGTGGACCCGGTCAAGTTGCTACGAAAGTTTTAGTTCATGGTTAGGCAGCATCCGCGCTACTTCCTCGCTAGCCATTTCTCCGCCGTTGTTGCCACCCATGCCGTCAAATGACCGCCATCGCAAAATTTGCAAAACCGAACCCGAACAAAACAACCCCAAAAACCGCGGATAAAATCATTTGTTTTTTCATATGTTTTTTAAATACATTATTTTTAATGATTACTCCATCAATAACTGATAGGAATTTGCTTTCTGGACGCTCCGCGGTTCAACCTGGCCAACGCCGCCGGTCTGCCTGCCTCGCCGTTCCGCACGGACAAGTGGACGGACGCGGTGATGCCCGTCCTGGCTCCCGCGCCGGTCCCGGCGAAGAAGTAGTTCGAGCCATGAATCGCCTCCTGCTCTGCGCACTGCTGGTCGCGCTTCCGCTTGCCGCCTGCAAGCGGAAGCCGGCCGCGCCGGAGGCTCAACTCCCCGCTGCGCCGCCCAATCCCGAGGTGGACCTGAAGGCCCTGAACGAGGCAGTGCGCGCCCATGTGATGGGGCAACTGAAGGAGCCGACCACGCTGGAAGACTTGGTGAAAACCGGCTTCATCAAGCGGTTGCCCGCGCCTCCGCCGGGAAAGAAATACGTGCTCGACGCCAAGAAGGCCTCTGTGCTTCTCGTGGACCAATAGTCTGGGCAGGTCTACTTGGCCCACATCGCCCGCGAGTCTCCCTTGGGGAACTGCCAGCCGACATCGCTCGCCCGGGCGGTTTCGATGTGTCCGTCCATCTTGGCGAGGTTGGCGCGACCGTTGTGCCGTGCAAAGAGCCGCGTCTGATCCGGGAACGTAAAATAAGGTGCGGTCGTGCTTTGCGGAGTGAGGAAGAAAGCGGCCTGCCCACCCGCGTTCGGACTTTCCTGCCACGCGTCTGCGTTAGGATCGGTCAGGCTGCCGGCGGTGGCTGTGGCGCAGTCGGCCACGTAGATAGTGACCGCTGGCCTGCTGATTTCGTGTGTGCGAAAGGGTGGCGAGTAAGAGCCATTGAAAGCCCCGACCTGATGAGAGATTCCCACCTCGGGATAGCCCATGCCGATGCCCAGCGCAGCTGCGCTTTTGCCCGCATGTTGGAACTCAGCACACTGTGAACTCTTGAAAGTCCCACCGGAATACGGCCGCAGCAGGTCAACCCAATACACGGCCGGGTTCCCTGCGATGGTGTTCGTTACGATCACAACGCCCGGAGGCATGAGCGCGGAGGCCGCCCCGTTCATTGTGGTGTCAAACATCTTGGTGATCTTGTCGTCGTTGCTGTCCGAGTAGAGGGCTGACGCCACGCCCATCTGCTTCATGTTGTTGAGGCAGGTCGTAGCTTTGGCCTTCGCCTTCGCCTTGGCCAGCGCCGGCAGGAGCATCCCGGCCAGAATCGCAATGATGGCTATCACGACGAGCAGTTCGATGAGGGTGAAGGCACCTCTGAGGCGGGGCGATGACACGGGCTCTTTCATGGCGGACAACAGGCTAGTTCTGGGCGATGTCCGACCCTCCGCTTCCTCCCGCCGCCGGTCAACGGAGTTTTTGCCGCACTGCGGACGAACTTGGTCTTTTCCTCTCCCACCCAGCGGCTACACTCGCGCCTGATTCCAGAAACAAGATGACCCTTCTCAACCCCCTTCGCCAAGGACTGCTCGCGCTCGCCGCGCTCGCCGTCGCGTCCCCTGCCCTCGCCGCGCCCGCGTCCAAGTCTGCGGCGGACTTCAACCGCGAGGTGCTGCCCATCCTCTCCGAGAACTGCTTTCAGTGCCACGGCCCGGATGAGAAGACCCGCGAGGCGAAGCTCCGGCTCGACACGAAAGAGGGTTTGCTCCGGACGCAGAAACCCATCGTCCTGCCCGGCAAGGCCGCGCAGAGCGAACTCATCAAGCGGCTCATCACGAAGAACGCCGACGACCTCATGCCGCCGCCGAAGAGCAAGAAGACGCTCACTGCCGTGCAGATTGACACGATGCGCCGATGGATTGACTCCGGTGCAACATACGCGACGCATTGGGCGTTCACGCTGCCGGTGCGGCCGGCGGTGCCGATGGTTCAAGGTTCAAAGTTCAAGGTCCAAAGTCCGCTGGATAATTTCATCCTCACTCGCTTGGCGAAGGACGGCCTTTCCCAATCTCCCGAAGCCCCGCGAGAGACGCTCATCCGCCGCGTAACACTCGACCTCACCGGCCTGCCGCCGACGCCCGCCGAGGTGGACACCTTCCTCGCGGACAAGTCGCCCAAGGCCTACGAAGCCGTCGTGGACCGACTGCTCGCCAGCCCGCGCTACGGCGAGCGCATGGTTTGGGAGTGGCTCGACGCCGCGCGTTACGCGGACTCGAACGGCTACCAAGGCGACCAGGAACGCACGATGTGGCCGTGGCGCGATTGGGCGGTGAAGGCGTTCAACGAGAACTTGCCCTTCGACCAGTTCACGGTCTGGCAGCTCGCCGGCGATTTGCTCCCCGACGCAACGCGCGACCAGAAGCTCGCCACCGGCTTTGTGCGCAATCACATGATCAACGGTGAGGGCGGGCGCATCGCGGAGGAGAACCGCATCGAGTATCTCTTCGAGCAGGCCGAGACCGTCGGCACCGTCTGGCTCGCCGCGACGATGAACTGCACGCGCTGCCACGACCACAAATTCGACGCCTACACGATGCGCGACTACTACGGCCTCGTGGCGTTCTTCAACCAGACCGCCATCACCGGCGGCGGCGGCAGCCCGCAGACCGCGCCCATCATGGACTTCACCACGCCGGAGCAGACCGCCCGGCTGAAGCAACTCGCCGACGACGTGAAGCGCGTGGGCCAGGCGGTGGACACCCTTGAACTCACGGTGTTCCCGCGCCCCGAGGGCAAGCCCTCCGCCGACACGACGAACGCAAACACGTTTCCCGCCGAGGCCTTCGCCGCGCTGAAGCAGAAGGGCGGGGCGCGCAACCTGACGCAGCTCCGCAGCCTCGCGAAGTTCCACGGCACGAAGGAACCGCAGGACTATGGCAAGGCACTGACCGACTTGGTGAAGGCGATGGAAACCCGCGACGAGCTCAATAAATCCCTGCCCCGCGTGATGGTGATGGAGGACATGGCCAAGCCCCGCGACACCTTCATGCTCGTGCGCGGCACCTACAACAAGCTCGGCGACAAGACGACCGCCGCCTTCCCCGCCGCGCTCCTTCCCAACTCAAAACTCTCCCCCACCAACCGGCTCGACCTCGCCCGCTGGCTCGTCTCCCCGGAGAACCCGCTCACCGCCCGCGTCACCGTGAACCGCTTCTGGCAACAACTCTTCGGCACCGGCCTCGTGAAGACTTCCGAGGACTTCGGCGTGCAAGGGGAGAAGCCGTCGCATCCCGAGCTACTCGACTGGCTCGCCACCGAGTTCGTCCGCACCGGCTGGGACGTGAAGCAACTCGTCCGCACCATCGTGACCAGCGCGACTTACCGGCAGTCCTCGAAGGACGCCCCCGTAGCCGCCGAGGTCAGGAGGCGGACCGGTTCAGACACGCTGTATCAACTCGACCCCGAGAACCGCCTGCTAGCGCGCGGCCCGCGTTATCGGATGCCCTCTTGGATGCTGCGCGACCAAGCGCTCGCCGCCAGCGGCCTGCTCGTTGAGAAGCTCGGTGGACCTGCCGTGAAGACCTACCAACCCTCGGGCATCTGGGAAGACGCCACCTTCGGCAATAAGAAGTATTTGCAGGACCACGGCGACGCGCTCTATCGCCGCAGCGTTTACGTCTTCTGGCGGCGCATCGTCGGCCCGACGGTTTTCTTCGACGTGGCCACGCGCCAGAATTGCGCCGTTAAATCCCCGCGCACGAACACCCCGCTCCACGCGCTCGCCACGCTCAACGACATCACCTACGTCGAGGCCGCCCGGGCGCTGGCCGAGCGCGTCTTGCAACCCGCTGGCGAGACCGAGGCCGCGCGCCTCACGCATGCCTTCCGCCTCGTCACCGCGCGCAAGCCCAGCGCGGGTGAACAACAGATTCTGACCGCCAGCCTCACCCGGTTCCGCGCGCAATTCGCCGCCGAACCCGAAGCCGCCGCCAAGCTCCTCACCGTCGGCGAGTCCAAGCGCAACGCCCAACTCCCCGCCCCCGAACACGCCGCCTGGACCAGCCTCGCGCTCCTGCTGCTGAACCTGGACGAAGCCGTGACGAAGGAGTAAGGCGGTGGTAGCGCGAGACTCGTTGCACTCGCGCCTCCTTCGTCGGCAAATGGGCGGAGTCTCACTCTTCGCAGGATGCGCCGCTTTACTCCCCTGCCCTCCCTGCCTACCTTCCGGCGCGTGTCGGAGACCAAGAAAACGCGGGTGATGATTGGCATGAGCGGAGGAGTGGATTCCTCGGCGGCGGCGGCCTTGTTGCAGGAACAGGGCTTCGACCTCGTGGGCGTGACGCTCAAGCTCTGGCCGCAGGATTGCGTGAACCGCGCGGAGGACAAGTGCTGCGGTCCCGAGGCGGTGAAGGACGCGCGCGCGGTGGCGCACCAGCTCGGCATCCCCTACTACCTCGTGGACGAGTCGGCGGAGTTTCAGAAGCAGGTCATCACCTACTTTGCCGAGGAATACAAAGCGGGGCGCACGCCCAACCCGTGCGTGATGTGCAACGAGCGGCTCAAGTTCGGCACGCTGCTGCACCGCGCGGACCAGCTCGGCGCGCAGCTCATCGCCACCGGTCATTTCGCGCGCACGGAGAAGTGCGCGACGACGGGGCGCACCTTGCTCAAGCGCGGCCGCGACCCGCGCAAGGACCAGAGCTACTTCCTCTTCTCGCTGAAGCAGTGGCAGCTTGAGCGCACCCTCTTCCCGCTCGGCAGCATGACCAAGTCGGACACGCGCGACCTCGCACGCGAGTGCAAGCTCAAGACCGCCGAGAAGGAGGAGAGCATGGAAATCTGCTTCGTGCCCGATAACGACTACGGGAAGTTCCTCGAAACGGCGAAGCTCGCCACGCGGCATCGCGGCGACATCGTGGATGTCCACGGGCGCAAGCTCGGCGAGCACGACGGCATCGAGTTTTACACCATCGGCCAGCGCAAGGGTCTCGGCCTCTCCTCACCCAAGCCGCTCTACGTCGTGGAACTGGACGCGGGGACCAACCGCGTGATCGTGGGGGACGAGACGATGCTGGACCGCGCCGAGTTCCGCGTGGAGCGCTGCAACTGGATTCCCTTCGAAACGCCGCCCACTTCCATCGAGGTCACGGCGAAGATTCGTTACAACCACCCCGGCACACCCGCGACGGTGACGCCGACGGCGGACGGCGGGGCACAGGTGAAACTGCACGAGGCACAACGCGCCATCACGCCGGGACAGGCGTGCGTATTTTATCAGGACGACCTCGTGGTCGGCGGTGGGTGGATTACCCGCTGAAGCACAAGGAATCAGCGACCGGTCAGGTCCGTCGGCGGGAGCGGAGGTAGTTGGCCGGACGCCACCGCAGCTTTGGTAGCAGCGCGATTCACCTCGATTTGCACCGTTTGCACCACCGGGTCAACATTCGGCGCGGCCGGTGGGGAAGTCTGATTCTGCTCCGAAGTGTTGATGGGGATAGTGCGCATCTGCCGCGATGTCGCGCCTTGAAGCTGAATCATAGCGGGGCCGATGGCAGGAGCCTGGATGGCTCCCGATGCAGGTGTCGTTGGATTCGCCATCAGATCGAATTTGTAGGTGACAGGGAGAAAGTTCGGTGGAGACACCATCGTGCCGCCCGGCGTGGGAGGAACCGGGTTGAGGCCGAACCGCGGGTTCGGCACGCCAGGAGCCGTCATCACGGGCGGCCCCACAGCGGGCTTGAGTCCATCCTTATCGAAAGACAGCGTCCGTTCTTCCCCGGAGATTTTCACGCGCACGGCTCCGTTCGTCAGATTGATCCCTCCTAGGAGGACTTCCAGGCTGCCCTGACGCTGACCTTCCGAGAGGCTGAGGTATTCGGGTTTGCCGGGTATTCCCTCGTTCACGAACATCGCGCGCGGCGGGTTGAAGAGCGCAGTGATGCCGCTGAGTTTGTATTTTGTGGGCGTCTCCGGCGTCTCCGGCGGCGCAGGGGGGGGGGCGGGCGGGGGGGGAGGGTTGAGGCCAAACGGATTGCGCTCGAGAATCACCTTGTAGTCGCCGACCGCGTCGGCCCGCGCGATGACGGCGGCACCGAACACGGCCAGAAGCAATCCGCATTGAGTCGCGCGTTTCATATTTAAACGATGTCTGCCGGCTTCAACACCGGAGAAAGTAGTCGGTTGCGCCCGCCGTGGCAATAGGATCAAACCCAAGTAAAGCAACTCGCGCTTCGGGGGCTACCGAGGAGAATCCCGGCCCAAAGAATGAGATTGCTAAGTGACGGCGCACTTTGAAGATTCCTCCCGAAGCATGTCCCAAAACTTGTCTGTCAGAAAAGCTCAGCCTGAAGCCCTCAAAGCATGGGCGCGTCCATCTGTCCCCAACCAACAACAACAAACCAACTAACTCGCACATGAAATACTTCGATCGTCGTGGATTCCTTAAGACCGCCGGTGCTGCCGCTGGCGTCTTCTACATCGCACCGACCTCTTGGGCACAGAAAAGCCCGGGCGACACGCTTAACGCTCTCGTCATCGGCGTCAACGGACGCGGCGGCTCCCACATCGGCGGGATGCTCGCCTTGAAGGACAAGGGCGTGCGCCTCACCGCCCTCTGCGATGTGGATGCCACCGTCCTCGGCAAGAACGTGGACAACCTCGACAAGAAGGGCACCAAGGTCAAAGGCTACGCCGACATGCGGAAGGCGTTTGAGGACAAAGACATTGACCTCGTCTGCATCGCCACGCCGAACCACTGGCACTCGTTGGCCGCCATCTGGGCCATCCAGGCCGGCAAGGATGTGTATGTCGAGAAGCCCGTCTCGCACAACGTCTGGGAAGGCCGACAAGTCGTGAACGCCGCCCGCAAATACAAGAAGATCGTCCAGACTGGCACGCAGAGCCGGTCCTCGCGCGCGGGGATCGCCGAGGCCGTGAAGTTCGTGCAGTCCGGCCAGCTCGGCAAAATCCTCGTCAGCCGCGGCACCTGCTACAAGCCGCGCGGCAGCATCGGCAAGTCAGACGGCCTCGTGCCGATCCCGGCGGGCATTGACTTCGACACCTGGTGTGGCCCTGCGCCGAAGGACGAACTGCGCCGCAAGAAACTGCATTACGACTGGCACTGGATTTGGAACTACGGCAACGGCGACCTCGGCAACCAAGGCATCCACCAGATGGACATCGCCCGCTGGTTCAGCGGCGAGATGGAACTCAGCCCGCGCGTGTGGAGCGTCGGCGGCCGCCTCGGCTACGCAGACGACGGCGAGACCCCTAACACGCAGATCGTCTATCACGACTACGTGAAAGCCCCGCTCATCTTCGAGGTGCGCGGCCTGCCCTCGAAGGCCGGCGCGAAGAACATGGACAGCTTCATGGGTTCCACCGTCGGCGTGGTCATCCACTGCGAAGGCGGCCACGTCACCGTGCCGAACTACAACGGCGCGACCGCCTACGACAAGGACGGCAAGGAGATCAAGAAGTGGAACGGCTCCGGGGACCACTTCGCCAACTTCGTCGAAGCCGTCCGTAGCCGGAAGACCGAGGACTTGCACGCCGACATTCTCGAAGGCCATCTCAGTAGCGCCCTCTGCCACACCGGCAACATCTCCTATCGGCTCGGCCAGCAGAAGAACCCCGACGCCATCAAGGAGCAGATCAAGGGCGACCGCGACGCCGCCCCGAGCTTCGAGCGCATGGTTGAGCACCTCAAGGCCAACGAAGTGGACGTCATGAAGGACAAAATGACCATCGGCCCCGTGCTCAAGATGAACCCCAAGACCGAGAAGTTCATCGGCAACGCGGAAGCGGACAAGCAACTCACGCGCGAATACCGCAAGCCCTTCGTCGTTCCGGCGATTAGCTAACTCGACTCACAACGAATCCCACGAGAGCCGGCGCGAAAACGCCGGCTCTTTTTTTGTGATTGGAGTGGGGTGCGGAAGCCCACGTCCACAGGTAAGCCAGAGAACATGAAAGAGGACTCCACGTGCGTGCCGCAACTCCAGCGGACGCAGGCCTCCACGCTCCTGCCGAGTGGGCAGTCAGAGCTTGGCGGACTTGGGCGGGACAGGAACCGAAGCCGCCTTCATCTTCTGATAGTCAGCGGCAAGTGCCTGCACCTTCTTCTCCTCCACCTGCAACGGCTTGGTCATCTTCTCGGCGGTAGACTTCGAGGTGGAGGCGAGCTTCTTGTTGTCGGTGATGCTCTTCTCCAAGTCCTTGATGCGCTTGGCCAACTTGTCCTTCTCTTCCTTGGTCGTAGTCTTGAGCTTCTTTGCAGCTTTGATGTCCGACTCGGCCTGCTTGATGTCGGCGTTGGCGGTCTCGACCTGCGCTAGCAAGCGCTTGTGTTCATCCTTCTTCGCGCTGAAATCTTCCTTTGCGCGCCAGACTTGGGAGTAAAAGGCGCCGAGCTTCAAACGGTCCACGCTGGATTTGGCCAACTTGAGGTCGGCGTCGGCGGACTCGATGGCGGCCTTGGCGTCGTCCTGTTTCTTCGCGGCGACCTCGGCGGCGAGGTTGAGGGAGCGCTTGGCATTGGCATCCTTGGCAGCCTCCATGTCGGCCTTGGCCTTGATGGTGGTGGCGGTGGCCTCGGCGAGGGCCGCGTTCAGCTTGGCGTGCCCGGCCTCGAGGTCGGTGATGCGCTGGGCGACTTGCTGCTGTTGCTCGGCGATGGTGGGCGGGTTCAGCGAGATGCCGGAAAGCTCCTTGCCATCGGCGGCGTCCCACGCATAGACGCGGCCGGTCCAGTCGGTGGCGATGACGCGCTTGCCGTCGTGGGTGAGGGTGGCGCGGACGGGGACATCGTTGGTGATGGTGAAGGTCTTGCCCTTGTTGCCTTCCTTGTCCCACAGAGAAATCGTCTTGTCCCGGCCCGCCGTGACCATGAGTCCATCCACGGTCAGTCGCACGCTCACGGCGCTGTTATGCGCGGCGGCGGTCTTGACCTGTGCGCCTTCCTTCACGCTCCAAGTCTTCACCGTGCCGTCTTCGCTCGCGGAAACCAGCAGGTCGGGCGTGCGCCACGCGAGCGCGGTGATGGCGGCGCGGTGGCCGGTGAAGTTCTGCACTTCCTGGCCCGCCTCGGGGTCCCACACGACCACGCCGCCGTTGCGGTCGCCGGTCGCGAGGAAGGTGCTGTCGTGGTTGAACTCGGCGGCGAGCACCCAGTCAGTGTGCTTCTTCATCTTGTGAAGCTGCTCGCCGTTGGCGGTGGCGTAAATCTTCACCAGCCGATCCGGACCGCCGAGGGCAATCCACTTCTGGTTCGAGGAAATGTCGCCTGCGAGCGGGACATCGAGTTCGTCACCCGCCGTGAGGATCCGTTGGCCGGTGGTGATGTCCCAAAGGGCTGCGAGGCCCTTGTTCGCCCCGCGCCCGCCGCTGGCGAGCAGCAGCTTGCCGTTGCGGCTGAACTTCACGTCGTGGGGGAAGCCCTCGGGGAAGGGCAGCACACCCGCGAGTTGGAGGGTGTCGGTGTTGTAGAGTAGGACCTGCTTCTGCCCGCCGAGCGCGACGAGCGGTGCCCACGGACTCGCGGCCAACCCCGTGCTGGCGCTGGTGCGCACGGTGCGGAGGACCGGCTCCAGCAGCAAATCGCCCGGCATCGGGGGCGCACCCTCGGGCTTGGCGAACGCCGCGCCAGTCAGGGTCATGTCAATCTTCGGGCGGTTCACGACGATGGCCTTGCTGCCGGAGTTTTCGAGCAGGCCGCCGGCAATCCACTTCTTGATGAGGTCGAGTTCCTTGTCCGCCAGCTTGTTCTTGGGCGGCATCGTCGGCTCGGCGGCGTGCGTGGTGACTTTGTAGAGGATGGAGCTGTCAGGGTCGCCGCCGGTGACGATAAGGCCGGAGCTGCCACCTTTCATGAGCGCGCCGTAGGTGGAGAGGTCCACATCGGCCTTGGGCTTGTCGGAACCGTGGCACTTGAGGCACTGGTTCTTGAAGAGCGGGAGGATGTGCTCGTCGTAGGTGACTTTCTGCGCGGAGGCGGAGGCGACGCCCAGCAACAGAGCGCCCGCTCCCAAGAGGAGAGTGGTTGTCTTCATGGAGGTTTGAGTGTGTGACCCACGCTCTCACGAGCGTGGCCACGAAGTTAGTGATTGAAGATGAACTCCTTCGAGTTCAGCACAGCCCAGAAGACGTCGTTCAAGACGACCACCTTGTCAGCGGGCGTCTTCGCCTCGGTGAAGTATTCTGCCAGCTTGGTCTGCTCGGTCTGCGTCGGCGGGCGGGCGAGGCTGCGCCAGTAGAACTCCTCGATGATTTGCTCGTTGCTCTTCCCTTCCTTCGTCATCGCGGCGACGAGTCCGCCACTCTGAATCTTGTTGTTGACCGTGTCGCCGTTGAGGAGGTGGAGCGCCTGCGAGAGGTTCGGCTCCATCTTCACCTCGCACGAGCAGACGGTGCCGCGATCGGCGCGGCCAAAGGTCGTTAGAAAGTAGGAGGTCGTGCGACCGTCCACGATTTCCACAGCGCGCGAGCCAACCGGCAGGCCGCGGAACTTGTCCTTGGTGACCGTGACTTGGTTGATGACGTCCAGCAGCACCTCGGCGCGGAGGCGGCGGATGGTGCCCTTGGCGAAGTTGCGCGTGTCCTCGGCGTTCAACTCGTTGGACTTGGGCGTGAGCTGATAGGTGCGGCTGGCGCAGATGTCGCGCACGAGCTTCTTGAAGTTGTAGTTCGAGTCGGTGAAGCGCTTGCCCAACTCGTCCAGCAGCTCGGGATTCGACGGTGGGTTGCTGATGCGCACGTCGTCCACCGGTTCCACGATGCCCTTCCCGAAGAAGTGCGCCCAGACGAGGTTCGCGAGGTTCTTCGCGAAGAACGGGTTCTGCGGCGAGGCCAGCCACTTAGCCATCACCTCACGCCGGTCCTGGCCCTCAGCGGGCGTGCCGCCGTCCATGCCCAGGAACTTCGGCGGGATGTCGCGGTTGCCGACCGGGTGACGGACGCCGCCATTGCCCCGGTTGAAAACGACCGTCTCGCGCTGGTCCTCGCCAGTCTTGCGGCCCACCTGCGCGAAGAACGCGGCGAAGCCGTAGTAGTCGTTCATCGTCCAGCGGTCGAAGGGATGGTTGTGGCACTGCGCGCACTGCATCCGCATGCCCATGAAGACCTGCGCGACGTTCTCGGAGAGTTTCAACACGTCAGTCTCGACCTTGTAAAAGTTCGCCGCCGGGTTGGAGAATGTGCCGCCCTTGGCCGTGAGCAACTCCTGCGTCAGCTGATCCATCGGGACGTTCCGGGCGAACTGGTCCTTGAGCCAGTCGTAATATTGAAGCGCGGACTTGTATTGGAACTGGTTGTTGTCGGTGCGGATTTGCAGCAGCTCGGCGAACTTCATCACCCACAGCTCGGTGAACTCCGGGCGCTCCAGCAGTTCGTCCACCTTCTTATCGCGCTTCTTCGGGTTCTTGTCCGCGAGGAACGCGCGCACATCCTCAGCCGAGGGCGTGAGGCCGGTGATGTCGAGCGTCACGCGGCGCAGGAAGGTCGCGTCGTCCGTCACGTCGCTGGGCGTGATGCGAATCTTCTTCAGCTTCGTGTGGACGAGCGTGTCGATGTAGTTGTGCTCGGCGACCTGCGGGAAGGTGAAACCTGACTCCTTGGGAATCGCCAGAATCTGCGCGCCCACGGTGAATGCATCGAAGCGGGCCATCACGAACGCCTCGCCGCGCTTGTCGGCGGTGACGAGGCCGGTCTTGGTGACCTTCGCGCTCACGTCGTTGTTGCTGACGAAGCTGGCAATCTTGGTCACGTCGCGGTCGGAGCCGTCAGAATACTTCGCGCGCACGGTGAACTGCTGCGACGCGCCGGAGCCTTCGAGCACGGCCTGCACGGGGAAAATCTCAACGCCGGTGACATAGGCGGTATCCTTTGCGTCGGCGGGCGCGCCGGCTTCGAGCCACTTCACGATGGTCTGGTAAAGTTCGTCCTTCGGCTCGAAGAGCTTGCCGCCGGTGTGCTGCACCGCGCCGGTGGACTTGGTGAGCAGGAGGCTTTCCTCGGGCAGCGCGAGGTTGATGCGGCGGCCCAGCATCTGGCGGGTGACCTTGCCGTAATCGCCCTCGTGGTCGTAGCCAAAGAGCGAGAGATGGAAGCCGTCCTTGCCGCGCGCCGAGCCGTGGCACGAGCCGGTGTTGCAGCCGGCCTTCGTGAAGACGGGCATCACATCGAGGCTGAAGCTGATGGCGAGCGGGACCGCAGATTTTTCGACCTTCACCGGCAGCGTGAGCGTCTTGGTGTCGAACTTCACCGTCAGCTCGGTCTTGCCGTCCGCGACGGGGTGGACCACCGACTTTTCGAGGCGGGCGAGAGTCTTGTCCGCGAGGCTGAACTGCGCCTGCGCGGTCACGTCGCGCGTGGTGCTGTCCGAGTAAACGGCCTGCACGATGACGCTCTGCAAGTCCTGCTTCGAGGAGAGGTTGATGTCCGGCGGCACGACGCGGACCTCCACGAGCGACGGGGCAGCGAGGGCGGCGAGCGGGAGGGCCAGCGTAAGGGCGGTGAGGAAGGTTCTCATAAGAGGGTGATTAGTAATGAGTGTTGAGTCGGTCCTTCACTTCTTGCCGGACTTGGACGGCGTCTTGGCAGCGGGCTTGGTTTCCGGCTTCGCTTCGGCGAGCTGCTGGCGGGTGGGGTCAATCCGGAGCGCGCCGCCGCTGGCGAAGGACTGCGTGATTTGCTGGCCGTTGACCTTCATGTTCATTGCCACGAAGACGGTGCGGTGCATGCCCTTCACCGCGTTGGTGGCGGTGACAATGTCGAAGACAATTTCCTTGTCGTCCTTCGTGATGGACTTGGCCTCGGCGGTAACACCGGAAGGCAGCCCCATGAGCTTGACCTCCGCGCGGCCCTCGAAGGCCGTCTTCTGGTCAAGCGCGCAGATATACTTCACCGGCGTGCCGACGATGGTGTTGGTCTGCGCCAGCTTGCCGCTCACGAAGGCGGGCGCGACCTCGAGGTCGGTGAGCTGCGAGGAGGCGTAAGCCGTGCCGCCGCCGATGGTGGCCGAGGCTAGGAAGGCAATCTTCCAGCCCTTCGTGGCGGCGTTGCCATTGGCGTTGAGGCTATAGACGGCCGACTTCTCACCCTTCGGGATGGTGATGTCCGAGGTGCTGCCGGTGCCGGGCGGGTTGTAGAGGTTGATGACCTTGATGGGTTCGTCGAAGCCTTCCTTGCGCTCGACGAGAATCGTCACGTCGAGCGAACCGCTCTGGACGAGGGGAGCCTTGAGCGGCTGCACGCTGATTTTGAAGGGCAGCTCATCCACGACGGCGACGGCAATCTTGTCCGTCCACGTTTGATAATAGATGCCGTCGTTGCCGTTCTGCACGAGGTCGTAGTTTTGCCAGACGCCGCCCTTGGCCGGGGTCTTCGCGTCGGCAGTGGTGCGCACGGCGAGGTCCGCGAGTTTGCCCGTGATGGGCGCGTCGGCGCGAGCCTCGAACACCACTGGCCAAGTCGTCTGGTCACGGGGAACCGGGGTGGCTTGCATCGTGATGCCGGAGGGGAAGTTCTCCATCAGGAACTCAAGGTCACCGGAGTCGCCCGGCAGGTCCGTGCGGCGGACGGATTGCAGCGAGGCGAAGCGGTTGCCGCGCGCGACGACAATGGACTTGCGGGTCTGCGTGTCGTAACGGCCCGTATCCGCGATGTAAGTGCTGATTTCAGGCACCACCCCCGTCAGTTCGACGCGGTAGGTGCAGTCCGGCCCGCCGTTGCCGAGGTGGTCGGTGATTTTGATGGTGAACTCGCCGTCCTTCGGGAAGGTGAAGCGCACCTTGCTGTCCGCGCCGCCGCTGTCGTCGTTGCTGGTGAGCGTCTTGCCGTCGGCGTCGCAGACGGCGAGCACGGTGTCGAGCTGCGAGCGGATGCGGCGGGCATACACGTTGATGTCGAAGGTCTGGCCCTTCTTGGCGTTGAAGCGGAACCAGTCCACGTCGCCCTTCTTGCCGATGATGCCGTTGAAGGCGAGCGGGAGTTCACCGGGCGCGACGGACACCTGCTTCACGTCGTCGTTCGGTTCCTTCTCCAGCACGTTGGCGAAGGGCGAGATGCGGACCGTGTTGAAGCTCGGCGCGATAAGTCCCTTGCGTTCAGCGAACACGCCGAACTTGAACTTGCCCAACTGTGGTAGGCTGAAAGTCTGCGCGATGTCGCCGGACGCGTCGCCGATGAACTTCACTTCGAGCGACTCGCCAGCCTTGCCGCCGGGCGGAAACACCGCGCTGGGCCGCGGGAAACTGCCGATGTGGACGCGGTAGGGATTGCCCGCGCCGCCGTAGCTCGTCTCGCGAACCTCGATGAGATACTCGCCGTCCGCCGGGGCGACGATGGTGGCGTAGGCGTCCTGGATAAAGAGTGCGGTGTCGTCGGCCTTCGCGAGCACCTTGCCGCTCTTGGTGAGGATGGCGACGTAGGGGTCAAACATTGTGCGACCGAGGCGCATGCCCTCGACCTCGACCGCGATGGGGTCCCCCTTCTTGGCGGTGACGAGGTAGTAGTCCACATCCTCGTTGGTCATGGTGCCGAGCACGGTCGAGTTCATCGCGACAGCTTGGGCCTTGTCAGAGGTAGTGTTCGGTTCCTTTTCATCTACCTGCGCATAGGCACCGACGACGAAGGTGCGCAGGTCGGAGACGCCGGTCTTGGTGCGGATGCGAATCTTGTGCTCGCCGAGCGGGCAGTCCGCCTCAATCTTCACGCGCGCCAGCACGAAGCCATCCTTCACCTCTTTCAGCTCCAGCACCTTCACGCCCGGCTCGTAGAAGAGGACTTCCTCGGCGTCGGCGAGGCGGGAGCCGTTGAACTTCAACTCAACCTCGGTGCCGCGTTGCACCCCGTTGGGCGTGGTGTTTTGCAGCGTGGGAGCGACGGCCCCGGCGGCGAGCGCGGAGGCGGCGAAGAGGGCGAGGGCGAAGGTGCGGGTGTTCATGGAAAGTTCAGTAATCAGTGTTCAGTAGCCAGTCGCTCGAAATCGGTCGGTCGTCTCTGTTTTAAGAACAACGGGGCAATGCCGTGTGCCGGACATTGCCCCGTCGGTAATCAGTTCGTCAGTCGGAAACCCATGCGCGCTCAGGCGAGCAAGTCCTTCTGGACGTGACCGTCAAGGACGATGGCCTGCGGACGGCCACCGGGTGACATGAGGCGACGCTCCGGGTCAATGCCGATGAGGTTGTAAACCGTCGCCGAGTAATCGCTGACCGTGAGCGGGTCGTTCTCCGGTTCCGCGCCCTGGGCATCGGAGGATCCGTGGACATAGCCGCGCTTGACGCCGCCGCCCGCCATGACGATGGAGAAAACCTTGGGCCAGTGGTCACGACCAGCGGTCTGGTTAATCTTGGGCGTGCGACCGAACTCGGAGGTCACGTAAACCAAGGTGTTGTCGAGCATGCCGCGCTCGTCGAGGTCGCGGATGAGGCGGGCGAAGGCCTGGTCGAAATTGGGCATCTGGTTCTCCATCGCACGCTTGATGTTGTCGTGATGATCCCAGCCGCCGTAGGTCATGGAGACGAAACGCACGCCGGACTCCACGAGGCGGCGGGCGAGCAGCATCCGCTGGCCGGCGGTGTTGCGACCGTATTCGTCGCGGAGCTTGGTGGATTCCTTCTCGATGTCGAACGCCTCACGGGCCTTCTCGGACGAAATGAGGCTGTAAGCGCGTTGATAGAAGGTGTCCATGCCGTCGAGCGCGTCGGTCTTCTCCAGCTTGGAGAAGTGCTCGTCCACCGTGGCGCGCATCGAGCGGCGGGTGGCGAAGCGCTTGTCATCAATGCCGCTGGGCAAGCTGAGGTCGCGCACCTTGAAGCCGGCGCTGGCCGGGTCGGAGCCGAGGCTGAACGGCGCGAACGCCGATCCGAGGTAGCCCGTGCCGCCATTCGCGGTCATGGAGGGAATCGCGACGTAGGGCGGAAGGTTATTGCGGGGTCCCAGTTCGTGGGAAACCACGGAGCCGAAGCTCGGATACTCCAGCGCGGGGCTGGGGCGGACGCCGGTCATCATGTTGTGCGTGCCGCGCTCGTGGGCGGCCTCGCCGTGGGTCATAGAGCGAACGACCGTGATTTTGTCGGCAATCTTCGCGGTCTCCTTCATCAACTCGGAGAAGTAAACGCCCTCGAGCTTGGTCTTGATGGTGCCCATCGGTCCGCGATACTCGATGGGGGCATACATCTTCGGGTCGAAGGACTCCTGATGCGCCATGCCGCCGGGCAGGTAGATGTTGATGACGTTCTTGGCCTTGCCTTCCTTGGAGGGCGTCGCCTCATAAGCCTGCGCCTTGAGCGCGTCGCCGAGCGTCAGCCCGAGCGTGCCCAGCGCACCGACCTGCAGGAAGTTGCGGCGGGAGGTGTAGAAAGAGTGGTCAGCCGAGTTGCACCAAGTGGGTTTCTGATTGCTCATATGTTAAAAGTAATTCGCGACGCAGGGGTTGACGGGAACGGCTGGGGGCACTATTCGACGGCAATCCGAAATTCCTAAAATAGTTTCCGCGCCCGGCTCCACCGCCACTCCAACTCCTTGCGCGTGGCCTCGGTGAGCTTGAACGGTTCGGCGATCCGCAGGCCCTCCACCCAGAACAAACGGCCATCCGCCGCCTCCGCCACGAGCAAGCTCCGACGGGCAGCCGCAGGAATCTTCGCGTTGGTGAAGAGGTCTTGCAGCTTTACTGGTCGCGTCATTCCGATTGGCTGGAAGCGGTCGCCAGGCCGCCAGTGCCGGAGCAGGACGCGGGGGCCGACTTGGTCCGCGTCGAAACGCTCGCGGTTCGGCGCCGCGCGAACTACGGAACGCGTGCCGCGCGCTTGGATTCGCCATGTCACCTCCACCCCGGCGAAGGACTCGGTCCCGCGCGTGCCACGCACTTCCATTACTTGAGCCTCCACGTTCAGCGCGGCGGTCACTGAGCGCTCGAACGACACACTGCCGGACGCTGCATCACGCACCAGCCAGCCCTCCTGCCACGAGTGCTTCACGCCGGGCTGGAGCCGGAGCCGCTCCACGAGTTCGAAGTCAGCGGCGAGCTTCAGTCGCGTGAGCTCAAGACACACACACTGGCGCTGCACCGCGACGGGCAACCGCGCGAAGGCCACCCGCGACTTCCCTCGCATCCGGTTGAGTGCGACCTCCTGCACGAACTCTGCCTCGTCGCCGACGATTTCCATCGTGCGCAGAACCGTGCGCTCCACTCCCGGCTGGTAGCGCCTCCGCAGCAGCGGCAGCAGCTCGCGGCGGATGCGATTGCGCAGAATGTCCAGCGCCGCGTTCGAGGCGTCCTCGCGGAAACGAATCTTCTCCGCCCGCGCAAACTCCAGCAGCCCCGCCTTCGGTTGGTCGAGCAGCGGACGAATGAGCAACACCGACTTGTCCGCCGGTGAAGGTCCCCGCCATTTCATCCCCGCCAAGCCGCCCCCGGCCCCGCGCAGCAGGCGCAGGAAGAACAGCTCCACTTGGTCATCCGCGTGATGCGCCAGCGCGACGGTGTCCAGCATCAACCGCTTCGCCGTCCGCGCGAGAAACTCATGGCGCAACTCGCGCGCGGCCATCTCCACCGACCAGCCGCGTGCCTCGGCCAACGCCTTCACGTCCCCGCCTTCCACCACGCATTCCAATCCCAACCCCCGCGCCACTCGCGCCACGAACCGCGCATCCCCATCGCTGGCCGCACCGCGCAGGCGATGGTTGAAGTGCGCCACCACCAGCCGTCCGCCTCGCTCCGACGCGAGCGTGTGCAGCACGCGCAGCAAGACCATCGAGTCAACGCCGCCCGACACCGCTACCAGCACACCCGCGCCCGCCGGGAGCAACGCGTGCTGGCGGAAGCTGGCGTCCACTTGGGCGATGAAGGTCTGCACGCCACGATGCTAAGGCGGAAGCGAGGTTTCACAAGTGTTTGCCGGACGGCAGCTCGGCAATACTTCTCGTTGACCGAGGCGTGGCGGCCTTGGTTTTCAGCCATCAAACACGCGAACCCAACTCACGGTTCACTACTTGTTTGGAGACGAAAATTGCATCAACAATATCAACATCGATAACAGTGTGAAGAAAGCAGCAGCCCAGACCGTTCATAGTGGCCATGCGTTCCATACAACCAGCATCCCGTCGCGGCCTCCTCACCTGCGGCCTCGTGCTCGCCCTGCTCGGCATCACGCCGTGGGCGCTCGTCGCGGCCGAGGCCCCAGCGCCGGCGCTGATCGACCAGAAGGACAAGTCTGGCTATGGCAAGTTCGTCTCCTTCAAGGACGGCACGCTGACGCTCAAGGGCAATTACAGCGGCTTGGTATGGCATGAAATCGCCGGGAAAACGCCGGTCGTTCACTGGGACAACGCCGCCAACGAGTATAAGCCGTCGGGCACCGCCGAAATCTTGGCCAAGGTGGACGCTGGAACGTGGATCATCGTGGGCGCGAACCGGGCGCTCATCCGCGTCGGGGCAAGAAAGGGACATACCACCGGCACCTTCGTGTCGTTCAAGAATGACCGGCTGCTGCTGCTCTCCTCCAACCTGGGCGGAAGTTACGTCAAGAAATACGGCAACCAGGTTCACTTCAGCAAATTCGCCGCCGACGTCCCCGTTTACGAAAGCCTCGATGGCGGCGACTACCAGTTGGTC